>JANPFZ010000114.1:0-7625 GCA_031423655.1 Polaromonas sp. | reverse complement strand
CTTTCACCGGTATCGGTGTCGCGGTATTCCTGGTCCTGAATCCAGAAATCGGCGTAGGTTACGTAACGGTCAAAAATATTCTGGCCATATTCTGAATAAGACTCGAGGTAGGCGGTCTGGATTTCCTTGCCGATGAATTCGGCATAGCGCGCAGCCAGCGTTTCCTTGATGAAAGCCAGATACTTCTGCTCGATTTCAGGTGAAAACTGCTCGCGCTCGATCTGCTGCTCCAGCACGTACATCAGGTGTACCGGGTTGGCAGCAATCTCTGTGGAATCGAAATTGAACACCTTGGAGACGATCTTGAAGGCAAAACGCGTCGAGATGCCGCTCATGCCTTCGTCCACGCCAGCGTAGTCACGGTATTCCTGAAAGCTTTTGGCTTTCGGGTCGGTGTCTTTCAGGTTCTCGCCGTCATACACCTGCAGCTTGCTGAACAGGCTGGAATTTTCAGGCTCTTTCAGCCGCGTCAACACGCCAAATTGCGCCATCATTTTCAGCGTGCCCGGTGCGCAGACCGCGTTCATCAGGGACGAGTTGCGAATCAACTTCTCATAGATCTTCACCTCTTCAGATACACGCAGACAATACGGCACTTTCACGATGTAAATGCGGTCCAGGAAAGCTTCGTTGTTGCGATTGTTCTTGAAAGCCTTCCACTCACTTTCGTTCGAGTGCGCCATCACGATGCCGTCGAAAGGAATGGCACCAAAGCCCTCGGTTCCCTTAAAGTTGCCCTCTTGCGTGGCCGTCAGCAACGGGTGCAGCACCTTGATCGGCGCCTTGAACATCTCGACGAATTCAAGCAGACCCTGGTTCGCCAGGCACAGCCCGCCAGAATAACTGTACGCATCCGGGTCGTCCTGCGCGAAGGTTTCCAGCTTGCGAATGTCGATCTTTCCGACCAGCGCAGAGATGTCCTGGTTGTTCTCATCGCCGGGCTCGGTTTTGGCAATGGCGCATTGCTTCAGGATAGAGGGGAAACGCTTGACGACGCGAAACTTTCGGATGTCACCGCCGTATTCTTCAAGCCGTTTCACGGCCCATGGCGACATGATCCGCTGAAGATAGCGCGATGGAATTCCGTATTGAGCTTCCAGCACTGGCGCGTCTTCGGCGTTGTTGAACAGGCTGAGCGGTGACTCATTGACCGGTGAGCCTTTCAAGGCATAAAAAGGCACATGCTCCATCAACTGCTTGAGCCGCTCGGCAATCGACGACTTGCCGCCGCCGACCGGACCCAGCAAATACAGAATCTGTTTTTTTTCCTCAAGCCCCTGGGCCGAATGGCGGAAGTAGGACACGACCTGCTCAATCGGATCTTCGAGACCATAAAAATCCCGAAATGCCGGATAGATTTTTATGATTTTGTTGCCAAACAAGCGTGAAAGGCGCTGGTCATGCCGGGTGTCCAGCATCTCTGGCTCGCCGATAGCTGCCAGCATGCGCTCCGATGCCGTGGCGTAAACCAGAGCGTCCCGCTTGCAGGCGTCGAGGTATTCCTCGATAGACAACTCTTGCTCACGCGTCTGTTCATAACGCGTCAAAAAATTTCGAACAACATCCATGAAACCTCCTGTGTGTGAAGCATCTGAAGTAGCCCTCAACCCTGACGAAAAACTGCGAAAACCTGTGGCGGGTTGCTCCGTCTTACGTTAGATTCTTTTTTACATCATTCATCTGTAATGAGCTACCAAAGGCGTGAAAAGTTCCGTAAACACAACGCATCGCTTGCGCATTTTTTTATTAATACACGAATAAATCACAGACCCCTATGCAGGCGCTTTTATTGACTCTATACGCTTGCACGACAACGGGTTGGCGCCTGCGCAAAGACCAGAAAAAGTAAGAGCTGTTTTAAGCTGACATGAGATTGCGCTGATCGCTGACAACGCTGCAATTACAAGCGCCACAGTCGGCGCAGCACATGGTCAGCAGGCCTTTTCGATCGACTTTGCCGACAGAATTCTGACCGTTTTTAATCCACAACCCCTCATACAAGGAGATTGCTGTGCTATCTGTTTAATAGCTGTTTGTGCAGCATTTGTATGGGCTACAAGCCGATTTTATTTTTTCCTCTAGTGCTTGACACGCCGTAACCAGGCAGCGCGGCCAGCTCGGAAGGTCGAACCCGGTATTAACGGCAAACCCCTCTAGCCCGCAGCGCCCCGCGGGGTTATGGTCTGTCGACGGAGACGCCACCATGAAAACGCTGACAGGGCTTGACGCTACTTTTCTTTATCTTGAAACGCCCGAAATGCCGATGCACGTAGGCTCGTTCAATCTGTGTGAATTGCCCAAGGGTTTCAAGGGCAGCTTCCACAAGGCGGTGATGAAGCACATGGCGTTGCGCTTGCACCTGGCGCCCGTGTTCAGCCGCAAACTGGTATCGATGCCGCTTGATCTGGGTCACCCGCTGTGGGTCGAGGCAGATTCGGTTGACATCGGATTTCACGTGCGCCGCGTCGGTCCGCCCCAAGCAGGCACAGCCCCCCGGGGGGGCAGCGCAGCACACGAAGTGGCAAGCGTGGGGGCCAAAAGCTCCCGCCGTGTAGACACCGCGAATAAACGTGAAGCGCCGATGACGCTTGCCGCCGCGCACAAGCGCTGCGCGCAGCTTCACAGCAAGCTCATTAACCGCAACTTCCCGCTCTGGGAATTTTATATTTTTGACCGCATCAAGTTGCCAGAGTCGATGGGCGGAAAGATCGTCGGAGGTTTTTTCTCGAAAATCCACCACGCCGCACTTGACGGCAAAGGTGGGGTGATGCTGGCCAGCGCGCTGCTCGACTTCACGCCGGTGCCGCGAGAAGTCGCACCGCCCGACCCGACCCGACTCGCCGCCGAAAACCGGAAGGCGACTTGAGGCTCGCCAAAATGATCGGCTTGGTTTTTTCAAGCTCATTGGCGCAGCTCGCCAAGGCCGCCAAACTGTTGCCCTCGGTGGCCAGCACGCTCGGCAGCACGATCAGCAGCGCGCTTTCCACCGAAGTGATTGGAAAAGCGGCGGGCAGCCAGTCACGGCTTCCGGTCAGGCTGGCACCGCAAACCCCTTTCAACACCGGCATCGAGGCAGGCCGGATTTTCGTCACCGCTACCCTGCCGCTGGCCGAATGCAAGGCCATGGGCAAAGCCGTGGGTGGCTCGCTCAACGATGTGATCTTGTGGATCTGCTCGACCGCGCTGCGTGACTACCTCACCCGACATGCCAGCCTGCCAAAGCAGTCTCTGGTGGCAGCCATGCCGATTTCGTTGCGCGAAGCGGGCACACTTGATGCGACCAACTTGGGCAATCAGGTCAGCATGAGTCTGGTGGAGTTGGGCACGCAGCTGGCGCATCCGCTCAAACGCATGAACGCCATCATGGCATCGACCGCGAAAGTCAAACGTTCGATGTCCAGTCTGAAAGGTTTTCTGCCGACGGACTACCCTTCACTGCTGGCGCCCTGGCTGGTCGGCGGTGCAGCACGGCTGGCACTGAACGCGGTCGGCAAGACCAACTTCATCAAGCGCCTGCCGATGCTGGCCAACCTGGCGATCTCCAACGTGCCCGGGCCGCCGGTGCCTTTGTATCTGGCGGGCGCCAAATTTTTAAGCTTTCATCCGCTGTCGATCATCGTGCATGGGCTGGCGCTGAACATCACGATTCATACCTACGCCGGCCATGTTGATTTCGGTATCGTGGCCGACAAAAAAGCATTGCCGCACGCCAATGATCTGGCCGAGGGTATAGCATCCGCATTCAAGCAAGCGCAGACCGTGTTTGCATCGCCCGCCAATGCCGTTGTTTTGAATGTGAAAACCCCTAGCGCGCGTGTCTCAAAAATGACGAAACCAGCCAAGTTTGAATCTCCTGCCTAGGCGCGATTGCAAACTGGCCTCAATACTGTTTCCGTCGCCCACAACGAATAGAAACCACGATGCATCCAGCCATGGCAGGCCCTCCGTTTCAACAAGCTCAATCAGGTACAGCAGGCAAAGCCGATCTGCATGACGGCCCGCCGCCCAGCGCACTGCTTTTGGCGCTCGAACTCCGCGCCGTCTGGGAATTCGGAGCGCTGCTGCCCACGTGGCCGCTGCTTAGCCGCGCTCCCAAAGGCGACGGCCACGCCGTGATGGTCTTTCCGGGCCTGTCGGCGAACGATGTGTCAACCGTGCCGCTGCGCTTTTATGTTCAGGGCCGGGGCTATCTGGCATCCGGTTGGGCACAGGGTTTTAACTTCGGCCCGCGTGCCGGGGTGCTGGAAGCGGCCAAAGACCGCCTGATGCGCACCTTCGACACCACCGGCCGAAAGGTCAGCCTGATAGGCTGGAGCCTGGGTGGGGTGTACGCCCGTGAACTGGCCAAAGAGCTGCCGCACATGGTGCGCGGCGTCATCACGCTGGGCACGCCATTTGGCGGCTCGCACCGCTCGACCAACGCGTGGCGCATTTACGAGCTGGCCAGTGGCCGCAGCATTGCACGTGAATCCGATATCTACGACCTGCCATCCGCGCCACCGGTACCGACGACCAGCATCTATTCGCGCAGCGATGGCGTCGTGGCCTGGCAGGGCAGCCAGCAGGCCCCCAGTGATCACAACCCGCACACCGAAAACATCGAGGTACTGGCAAGCCACATTGGGCTGGGCGTGAACCCTAGCGCCTGGTGGGCCGTGGCCGACCGGCTGGCCCAGCCCGAAGGCCAGTGGCAGCCCTTCAAGCGCGAGAAGAAAGGCCGGATTCACGGCCTGATTTACCCGGACCCGGCGCGCAGGCGGTCGTGAAGCGCCCTGTGGCGTACACGCCAATTGTTTGTTTTGCTATCTAATAAATAGCTTCTTACGCACGTTCTACCTGAGCTAGCAGGCTAGAAACCACTGGATTCGAACATCCAAAGTTCAAGGCCAGCGCAGCAACTTTCTGTGGCGTCGTGACGGTTTTCTCCGCTTCGTCAAAAATGGCATCCCGACCGTTTGCCGACGGCCTGGCAGGTTTATCATTTGACGCGAGCAATCAGCACAGCATCGCGCGAGCCCGAAAAAGCACGATGGAAGCCTTTGAAAAGTTCCCAAAAAAGAGACGAGGACGGCCATGAATTCAAAACACCAAGACCTGCCCGGTGAAGTTTTTTACAACGTTTTGTACTGCAGCCACGCAACCGACCTGATGACGGAAGATGAGCTTGGGCAGATCGTCAAAACGTCGCAGCAAAACAATCCAGGCCGGGGTGTCACCGGCTTGCTGGTTTATGGCGGCGGTATGTTTTTGCAGTGGCTCGAAGGCCCGCGACCAGCTGTAGAAGCGCTGATGGCAACGCTAAGCAGCGATCCTCGACACGAAACCATTGTGCGCCTGCAAGTGCTTGAAGGCCTCAAAGAGCGTCTTTACCCGAGCTGGATCATGCAAAACGTGGCACCCAAAGAAATCCGTGAAATCATGATCGATTGCCTGAGCCGGGCACGCAGTGAGCGGCACGCCGAAATGATCAGCCTGATGATCCAGCTGCTCGAGACCGACCAGCTTGCCCCGCTGCGCACCTGATCACCAGACGCTATCTATTTAATAGCTGCTCGCGCACGTTCCAATTGGGCTAGCGCACTAAAACATAATTAAGTGATAAAAAAAGCGCCTTTCCGGCGCTTCTTTTACTTCTTTGCAGCCTGCTCGGCGTCGTAGTTGGCGATACCGTCGGTGATTTCTTTCTTCGCTGACTCCGGGCCTTCCCAGCCGTTGATCTTGACCCACTTGCCTTCTTCCAGGTCTTTGTAATGCTCAAAGAAATGGGAGATGGTTCTCAAGCGCAGCGGGTTCATGTCTTCCGGTTTTTGCCACTGCGTGTAGAGCGAGCATTTCTTGTCGATGGGCACCGCCAGCACCTTGCCGTCTTCGCCGGCTTCGTCCGTCATTTTGAGGATGCCGATGGCGCGGCAGGTCACCACGACACCGGGAATGAGCGGCACTGGCGTGATCACCAGCACATCGACCGGGTCGCCATCACCGCTGATCGTGCGTGGCACGTAGCCGTAGTTGGTCGGGTAGTTCATCGACGTGCTCATGAAACGATCAACAAAAATTGCGCCTGATTCCTTGTCGACTTCGTACTTCACCGGGTCGGCGTTCATCGGAATTTCGATGATCACATTGAAGGATTCAGGGACGTTTTTGCCGGGAGAAACTTTTGACAGAGACATGTTTTGGGTACTTTGAGTTAGAAGACAGGGGACTGGATGGAACTAAAAAACGCTACGGCCAGCACGTCAAGAATCAACAGGGTGCGGTGAAAAACCCACGTGATACCCGCATTGCTAACTCAGGATTTACCCTCATTTTACTGATTCAGGGCTGACGGGTCGCGAACTTGTCATGTTTTGAAGGTAAATTGTTGGGGTTGGCCAATCGACTCCGCCGGAGGAATGAGGAAGCAACGCAGCGGGGGCACACCGCTAGCGTTACTAGCTTCCATGCCCCCTCCAAGCGAATAAAAGCAGGAGTATTTACATGATTGGTAACTCAGCGCTGATTCTTGCGCTACTTTGCGGCTTAATCGCCGTCGGCTACGGCATCTGGGCGCGTAGCTGGATTCTTTCTCAAGACGCCGGCAACGCACGCATGCAGGAAATTGCAGCTGCGATTCAAACCGGCGCCGCCGCCTACCTTGCCCGCCAGTACAAAACCATCGCCATCGTCGGCGTAGTTCTGGCGGTGCTAATCGGCGTTTTCCTCGACGGTAAAACCGCCATGGGATTCGTCGTCGGCGCGGTGCTTTCGGGCGCCTGCGGCTTCATCGGCATGAACGTTTCGGTGCGCGCCAATGTGCGTACCGCGCAAGCCGCCACACGCGGCATCGGCCCCGCACTGGATGTTGCGTTTCGCGGCGGCGCCATCACCGGCATGCTGGTGGTGGGCCTGGGCCTGCTGGGCGTCACGGCGTTCTACTGGTTTTTGGTGGGCAACGGCAACTACACACCTGACAAAAAATTAGCTGATCTGCTGAATCCGCTGATCGGCTTTGCCTTCGGCTCGTCACTAATTTCGATCTTCGCGCGACTGGGCGGCGGTATTTTCACCAAGGGCGCTGACGTCGGCGCTGACCTGGTCGGCAAGGTCGAAGCCGGTATTCCGGAAGACGACCCGCGCAACCCGGCGGTGATTGCCGACAACGTCGGTGACAACGTCGGCGACTGCGCCGGCATGGCAGCCGACCTGTTTGAAACCTACGCGGTGACATTGATTGCCACGATGGTGCTGGGCGCGCTGCTAATGGCGTCAGCGCCCGTCAATGCGGTGCTGTACCCGCTGGCACTCGGCGCGGTGTCCATCGTCGCGTCGATCATCGGCTGCTTCTTCGTCAAGGCCTCACCCGGCATGAAGAACGTGATGCCCGCGCTGTACAAGGGCCTGGCGATTGCCGGTCTCCTGTCACTGGTGGCGTTTTACTTTGTCACGATATGGATCATTCCTGACAACGCCATCACTGCTTCCGGCAGCCAGATGAAACTCTTCGGCGCCTGCGCCGTCGGCCTGGTTCTGACAGCCGCGCTGGTCTGGGTGACCGAGTACTACACCGGCACGCAGTACGCACCCGTCAAACACATCGCGCAGGCGTCAACCACCGGCCACGGCACCAACATCATCGCCGGCCT
>JANPFZ010000113.1:0-4723 GCA_031423655.1 Polaromonas sp. | reverse complement strand
GCGTGGGGGCCACATCACTCCCGATGGTAGGGGTGATTGATCGTGAGGCTCCACGCGCGGTAAAGCTGCTCGATCAAAAGCACTCGCACCATCGCATGAGGCAGCGTCAGGTCGGACAAGCGCAAACGCTCGTGCGCCGATTGCTTGAAGCCGGCATCCAGTCCGTCGGGGCCGCCGATCACGATGGCCACGTCGTCCCCCGACAGTTGCCAGGCCTTGAGGCGCTCGGCCAAGACCACGGTGGTGACCGCGGTACCGCGCTCGTCCAGCGCAACAACGCGGCAATTTTTGCTGATGGCGCCTTCGATGCGCACCCGTTCGGCAGCCAGCAGGTTGTCGAGTGTTTTAGAGGCACGGGGCTCGGTCTTGACGGCCTTGAGTTCGACCTTTAGCTCGGGCGGAAAGCGTTTGGCGTAATCGTCGTAGGCCATTTGAGCCCAGTCGGGCACTTTCTGACCGACGGCTACGATCGTCAGTCTCATCGGCTCTTGGGCGCGGTCTTCCGGGCAGCGGGTTTTGCTGCGCTTTTGACTGCCAGTTTCCGCGTCGCAACTTTTTTGGCCACAGGCACTTCGACGACAGGCGTTTTGACAGATCGAGGTGCTGGCTTCGCAGCGGCTTTAGTCGCTGGTTTTTGAGCGGGCGCCGCCGCTGATTTTTTTGCTGGTGTTCTGCTTGTTTTCGCTGGTCGGGCAGCGGGCTCTTCTGCCGATGCTGCTTCGTTGCGCCTGGCGGTCCAGTCGCTGGTCTTGCCGAGCTTGCCGATGTAGCCGGGCTCGTAATCCCTCACAGGCGCTTTGACAGCCGGTTTTGCAGCGGACCGGGTGCGAGAGCTCGCGACCGATTTCGAACCAGCCCTTGCAACGGATTTAACACCAGGTTTCGCTCTCGGCGCACCAGCAGGCTCGGCTTTCGGCGCTGGCTTTGACGCTTTCACCAACGGCGCCGGCGCGCCCAGTTTCAGTTTGACGGGCTTTTCGCCCCAGAGCTCTTCCAGGTGGTAGTACTGGCGAATCGTCGGCTGCATGATGTGCGCCACGGCAGCGCCGCAGTCAACGATGATCCATTCGCCGTTTTCTTCGCCTTCAATGCGCGGCTTGGCAAATCCGGCGTCGCGCACAGCGTCGCGCACACTGGCCGCGAGTGCCTTGGTCTGCCGGTTGGAACTGCCCGAAGCAACGATGACCCGTTCAAACAGCGACGTGATGTGCTCGGTGTCAAAAACCTGGATGTCCTGTGCCTTCACGTCTTCCAGCCCGTCGATGATGGCTCGCTGCAATTTCTGCACATCTTTTTTTTCTAGGGTGCTGGAGGTCTTGACAGGGGTAGAAGTCATGCAGTGCTTTGCTTGGAGGAATATCAATTAAGGGGCACCGTAAAGCCGGTGAAGTGAAATATAACGCGCAACCGGCATGGAGACCAGTTGCGCAAGGTCGGCAGGGCTGACGGCCCGGGACGCAATCAGCTGGCGAATTTGGGTGGCACTGACAGGCAGCGGGGGCATCTCAAGCAGCGCAAATCGGCTGCTACGCCCCGGATAGGCATCAAATTGACGTGTAGCCCAAGCAGAATGTGCGCGGGCAGCTATACAAATTATAGCAATGTCCAGAATGTCCTGCCACCGGTGCCACTGCTGGAAGGCGGCGAACTGGTCCGCCCCCATGAAAAGGTAGAGCCGGGCTTGCGGATGCTGTGCCTGCAGCGCCTCGAGCGTGTCAATCGTGAAAGTGGGGCCGGTGCGCTGCAGCTCACTCTCGTCAATCACCACCTTCGCCTCGTCCTGGAAGGCCAGCTTCGTCATCGCCAGACGATGCTCTGCAGCGCTCAGCGCACGCGCCTTGTGCCAGGCTTGTCCGGTCGGAATGACGTGCAGGCTGTCAAGATCAAACTGCTGGATGGCCGCACTGGCCAGCGCGACGTGCGCATGATGCGGCGGGTCGAACGCGCCGCCGAATATGCCGATGCGATGCTCGTCTGCAGGCCGGGCAGCCTGGTTCAAACCCACTCCCGCTTGACCAGAAATTCCTTGTACAAGCGTTCTTCTGCCGAACCCGCATCGACCGGGCGCTGGTAAGACCAGCTGGCCAGCGGCGGCATCGACATCAGGATCGATTCAGTTCGCCCGCCCGACTGCAGGCCAAAGTGCGTGCCACGATCCCATACCAGATTGAATTCAACGTACCGACCGCGGCGGTACAACTGAAAATCACGCTCGCGCTCGCCATAAGGCGTGTCTTTTCGGCGCTCCACAATCGGCATGTACGCCTGCAAGAACGCGTCTGCCAGGCTCTGCACCATGGCAAAGCTGCGGTCGGGGCCCAGCTCCTGGAAATCATCAAAAAACACGCCGCCGATGCCGCGCGGCTCATTGCGGTGCTTGAGGAAAAAATAGTCGTCGCACCACTGCTTGAAGCGCGGGTATTTGTCGTCGCCGAATGCTTCCAGCGCGTCTTTGCAGGTCTGGTGAAAGTGCGCTGCATCGTCGTCAAAGCCGTAATACGGCGTCAGGTCCATGCCGCCGCCGAACCAGCACACCGGCTCTGCGCCTTCGCCTGCATCAGTACCGGCAGGCGCGGCTGCCAGCATGCGGACGTTCATGTGAACTGTCGGCACATACGGATTGCGCGGATGAAAAACCAGAGATACACCCATGGCTTCAAACGGTGCGCCTGCCAGCTCGGGCCGGTGCTGCGTCGCCGATGGGGGCAACTTCGGCCCACGCACATGCGAAAAACCGCAGCCGGCGCGCTCAAACACCGTGCCGCCCTCAAGAATCAGCGTGACACCATCGCCCTGAAGCACTTCGCCAGGCTGTTTTTGCCAGCTGTCGGCTACAAATGACTGGCCGTCGAGCGCCGCAACCGCGTCGGTGATCCGCTTTTGCAGGCCAAGCAAGAAGGTGCGAACGTCTGACAGCGGAACTGGGTTGGTCGTCATCACGGATTCAGACTCAGGACGACTTGATGGCCCGGTGCCCAATGTCTTTGCGGTACTGGGCGCCGTCGAAATGAATCGCCTGCGCGAGCTCATAGGCGCGGTGCTGCGCGGCTTTCACCGTATCGCCCAGCGCCGTCACGCAAAGCACTCGTCCGCCGGTCGTCAGCGTTGCGCCGTCGCTGCCTTCATCGTCCTGCCTTGCCGTGCCCGCGTGGAAAACCACGGCGTCTTCGCAAGCCTTGGGCAAGCCGTGAATCGCGTCCCCCTTGCGCGGACTCAACGGATAGCCGTGCGCAGCCATCACCACGCCCAAGGCAGGTCGGCGGTCCCATTCCAGCTCAACCTGGTCGAGCCCGCCCGACGTCGCCGCTATCATCACATCGTAAAAATCAGTTTTCAGCCGCATCATGATGGGCTGGGTTTCCGGGTCGCCCATGCGGCAATTGAACTCGAGCGTTTTCGGCCTGCCCTTGGCGTCGATCATCAGTCCGGCGTACAGAAAGCCCGTGTAGGTGATGCCTTCTTTTTCCATGCCCTTGATGGTCGGCAGAATGATTTCGCGCATCGCACGGGCGTGTACGTCAGGGGTGACTACCGGCGCGGGCGAATACGCACCCATGCCGCCGGTGTTGGCGCCGTTGTCGCCATCAAGCAAGCGTTTGTGGTCCTGGCTGGTCGCCATGGCGACGACATTTTTCCCGTCGCACATCACAATGAAACTGGCCTCTTCGCCCTGCAGAAATTCTTCAATCACCACGCGCGGCTCAGCCACCCCGTTCGCGCCTTCGTTGTGCGTCACACCGAGCGGGTTGAAATCAGGGCCGGGCGCCAGCATGAACTCGACGGCCTCATGCGCTTCATGCAGCGTCATCGCCACGACCACGCCTTTGCCCGCAGCCAGGCCATCGGCTTTGACGACAATGGGTGCGCCCTTTTCATCGATGTAGGCATGCGCGGCTACGGCATCGGTGAAAGTTTCGTAGTCTGCTGTCGGAATGCCATGGCGCTTCATAAAGGCCTTGGAATAAGCCTTGGAGCTCTCCAGTTGCGCTGCCGCTTTGGTCGGGCCGAAAACCTTCAGCCCGTGCGCGCGGAATTCATCAACGATACCGGCCGCCAACGGCTGCTCGGGGCCGACGACGGTGAGCGCGATTTTCTGGCCGATAGCCCACTCCCGCAGCAATTGCGGGTCGGTAATGTTGATATTTTCAAAACGCACATCCAGCGCCGTTCCACCATTGCCCGGCGCCACATAGACCGCCTGCACCTTGGGGGACTGAGCCAGTTTCCAGGCCAAGGCATGTTCACGGCCACCGCCGCCGACCACTAAAACTTTCATGCAGGAATGCTCATTTCAAAAATCGGATCAAATCAGATCAGGTTGTTTGGTGCAGGCTACTCAGACAGCGCGGCGTTGTGAAACACGTTCTGCGTATCGTCCAGGTCTTCCAGCACGTCCAGCAGCTTTTGCATGCTTGCAGCATCGCCACCGGTCATGTCAATCATATTGTCGGCACGCATGGTCACTTCGGCCAGCTCGGGCTTCAATCCCGCAGCCTCCAGCGCGTTTTTGACGCTCTCAAACTCGGTGTAGGGCGTCAGCACTTCGATGGCGCCGTCGTCATGGGTAATCACGTCTTCGGCGCCGGCGTCAAGCGCCACTTCCATCAACTTGTCTTCCGGGGTGCCCGGCGCAAAAATCAGCTGCCCGCAATGCTTGAACTGAAACGCCACCGAACCGGTGGTGCCCATGTGTCCACCGTGCTTGGAAAAAGCGTGGCGCACT
>JANPFZ010000112.1:0-11538 GCA_031423655.1 Polaromonas sp. | reverse complement strand
GAATCAGGGGCGTGAGGTAGCGCTTGCAGGGCTCGGTGATGCCGAAGCCGTCTTTGGTGATGAAGTTGCGCGGCATGAACTTTTCGACGTTGGCTACCTTTGCCAGCGGCGCCATGCCGATCTTGTATTTGTACGGCGAATCGCTGATGCGGTCGATGGTGGGCATGACGGCGTTGTGGCCCTTCAGTGCAAGCTCGACGCCTTTTTTGCCCAGCTCATAGGCCTGCTTCACGTCGGTTGCTGACGCGATGTGGCGCGCTGCGCGTTGCAGGTAGTCGGCCACGGCCCAGTGGAATTTATAACCCAGTGCCTGTTTCACCATGTTGGCGACCACCGGTGCGGCGCCACCCAGCTGGGCGTGACCGAAGGCATCGCGGGTGCCTTGCTCGGCCAGAAAGCGGCCGTCGGCATAGTGGCAACCTTCTGACACCACGACGGTACAAAAGCCGTGCGTCTTGACCAGCTTGTCGACGCGTGCCAGAAACTTTTTTTCATCGAACGCAATTTCAGGAAACAGCACGACCACCGGAATGCCGTGGTCTTCGACCAGTGCGCCGGCGGCTGCAATCCAGCCGGCGTGGCGGCCCATCACTTCAAGCACAAACACCTTGGTCGATGTTTCGGCCATGGAGCGCACGTCGAAAGACGCTTCCAGCGTCGAGATGGCCACGTACTTGGCGACCGAGCCAAAGCCTGGGCAGCAGTCGGTGATCGGCAGGTCGTTGTCGATGGTCTTGGGGATGTGAATGGCCTGCAGCGGGTAACCCAACGACTCCGACAACTGGCTCACCTTGTAGCAGGTGTCGGCCGAATCGCCGCCGCCGTTGTAGAAAAAGTAGCCGATGTCGTGCGCCTTGAAAACCTCGATCAGGCGTTCGTATTCGCGCCGATTCGCGTCCAGTGATTTGAGCTTGAACCGGCAGGAACCGAACGCGCCCGACGGTGTGGTGCGCAGGGCCGCAATCATGGCGGTGGATTCCTTGCCGGTGTCGATCAGGTCTTCGGTCAACGCGCCCAGGATGCCGTTGCGCCCCGCATAGACCGTGCCCAGTTTGTCCTTGTTCGCGCGCGCGGTTTCGATGACGCCGCAAGCCGAGGCGTTGATGACGGCCGTGACGCCGCCTGACTGCGCATAAAAAATATTCTTCTTCGCCATGGTGCTCATTCCCTCAAAAGTTTAGTCTGGATTTTTTTGATTCGTGTTCGTTAGCCGCTGCTCAGTCAGACAGCCAGCGCGCGCGTGACAACCTCGCGCGTGTCTTTGCTCAGGTCGGCTTTGCTGGCCACGCGGCTGATCGCTTCACGCGCGGCGCTGCGGTAGGGCTCAGCGAGTTTGCTCCAGCGGTCGAGTGCGCGTGCCAGCCGCGCCGCCACCTGCGGATTGATGGCGTCGAGCTCCATCACGCGTTCGCTCCAGAACACATAGCCCGCGGCATCGGGCCGGTGAAACGCGGCCGGGTTGGCCTGGCAATAAGTGCTGATCACGCTGCGCGCCCGGTTGGGGTTGCGCAGGTTGAAGCCGGGGTGCTTCATCAGCTGCTTGACGGCCGGCAGGATGTTGCCGTTGCGGTCGGTGGTGGCTGCCTGCAGCGCAAACCACTTGTCGATTACCAGCGCTTCATCTTCGAACATCGCGTGAAACTGAGCCAGTGCCTGGGCAGCCAGCGGATGGCCGCTGGAAACCAGCGCCACCAGCGCGTTGAAGCGGTCGGTCATGTTGCTGGCGTCTTTGAAGCGCTGCAGTGCTTTGCCGGGCCATTCATCCCTTCGTCCTGAGCCTGTCGGCGGCGTGTATTGCGCCGCCAAACAGAGCTGACTCAGCGCCATGCCCGCCAGCGCGCGGCGGCCCGACGACATGGCATCGGGCGTGTAGGCGCCGGTGTCGTGGTTGGCGGCATACACCGCTTCCCACTCGCCGACAAGTGCTGTAGCCAGTTGCAGGCGCATCGATTCACGCACTGTATGGATGCGCTGCGGGTCTACCACGTCCAGCTGCTCGGCCAGGTAGGTTTCTGACGGCAGGGTGAGGACGAGTTCCTTGAAAGCTGCATCGAGCTCTGGGTGTTGCAAAACCTCTCGCATGGCCTCGATATACGCATCATTTAGCACGCTAGCCGACATATCACCTGTGTAAGCAGCTATTGAATTAATAGCAGAAAGCGCGCTGTTAACAGCCAGACGCTGGCCTGCTTCCCACCGGTTGAAGGGGTCGCTGTCATGGCGCAGCAAGTGCAGCAGCTGCGCGTCGGTGTAGTCAAACTCCAGCACCACCGGCGCAGTGAAGCCGCGCAGGATCGACGGCACCGGCTCGGTGTCGATGTTGATAAAAACGCGCGTTTCGGTTTCCTGCGTCATCACCAGCGTGCGGGTTCCCGCGCCGCGCGTGCGCGTGGCGTTGGCGCCAGCGGCGGTGTTTGATTCGCCGGCTAACTCCAGCAGCAGGTCTTGCCCGTCAGTGGCCAGTAGCCCCAGCCCGACCGGAATAAGGAAGGGCTCTTTCACCGGCTGTCCCGGCGTGGGCGGGCAGCGCTGGGTCAGGGTGAGCGTGTAGGTTTTGGCGGCGGCGTCGTACCTTCCCTGCGCCTGCACGCGAGGCGTGCCGGCCTGGCTGTACCAGCGCTTGAACTGCGGCAGCAGCAGTGCCAGGTCGGATGTCGGGTTGGCGTCTGCAATGGCCTGTGCAAAGTCGTCACAGGTCACGGCCTGGCCGTCATGCCGTTCGAAGTACAGCGTCATGCCTTTGGCAAAGCCGTCGCGGCCGACCAGCGTCTGCATCATGCGGACCAGTTCAGCGCCTTTTTCATAGATGGTGACGGTGTAGAAATTGCTGATCTCGATGTAGCTGTCGGGCCGCACCGGGTGCGCCATCGGGCCGGCGTCTTCGGGGAACTGTGCCGTGCGCAGAACGCGTACGTCTTCGATGCGCTTGACGGCGCGGGCTGACGGCTTGGCGCACAGGTCTTGCGAAAACTCCTGGTCGCGGAAGACCGTCAGGCCTTCCTTGAGCGAAAGCTGAAACCAGTCGCGGCAGGTGATACGGTTACCGGTCCAGTTGTGGAAGTATTCGTGGCCGACCACGCTTTCGATAATGCTGAAGTCAGTCACAGTGGCAGTCGCCTGGCTCGCCAGCACGTACTTGGTATTGAAAATGTTCAGGCCCTTGTTCTCCATTGCGCCCATGTTGAAGTCGCTGGTCGCGACAATCATGAAGCGCTCCAGGTCCAGGCTCAAGCCAAAGCGCGCTTCGTCCCACGCGACCGAATGCATCAGCGAATTCATCGCGTGCTCGGTCTTGTCGAGATCACCCGGACGCACATACACCTGCAGCGTGTGCTCTTTGCCGGCGCGCGAGGTGATGCGTTGCTCACGGCTTACCAGCTGGCCCGCCACCAGCGCGAACAGATAGCAGGGCTTGCGGTGTGGGTCGACCCATCTGGCGTAGTGGCGGCCATCGTCCAGCAGGCCGTGCTCAACCAGATTGCCGTTGGACAGCAGCACCGGGTACTTGGCCTTGTCGGCACGCAGCGTGACGGTGTAGCTGGCCATCACGTCCGGGCGGTCCAGAAAATAGGTGATGCGCCGGAAGCCTTCGGCCTCGCACTGCGTGAAAAACGAGTCGTTGCTGACGTAAAGGCCCATCAGTTTGGTGTTTTTGACTGGTGCGCAGGTGGTGAAAATTTCAAGCTCGAAGGCCTCGTCACCGCCGGGCAGGTTTTCCAGCACCAGCTGGTTGCCGTCCATCCTGAAGGACGTGCCCTGACCGTTGACCATGACGCGGGCCAGGTTGAGGTCTTCACCCTCAAGGCGGAGCGCCTGCGCAGGCAGGTCGATGTTGCGGCGCACACGCATGCGGTTCAGCACGCGGGTTTTGATGGGGTCGAGGTCGAACGTCAGCTCGACGGTATCGATGAAATGGCTGGGTGCGACGTAGGCCTCACGCCGCACCATCAGGGTCTGGCCTTCTTTCATGGCAAATGCTCCAAAAAGTTCGTGTTCATAAATGCGCTTTCATTGTTTGCGCGCTGCGCTGAATTTCGGTTCAAGGGCTTGGATTGATGGCATATTAATGCTATATCCCTTGTATTACTTGCATAAGCAGCTATCACAAATGTAGCGGTCGCTGGTTGGTCGATCTGGATTTTATGGCTGCACGTGACGATTTCACGCACGTGGTCCTTGGGATTTGTTTTCATGAGCAGAGATCGGGTGTGTCGGTCGCACACCTTCCCGACCTCCAATTGAAGCCCCATCGTACCGTCCCTTGAAGAATCAGTGCCTGCGCCTGGTGTGGGGCTGGACCGTCACCGCAATGAACCGGCTGACGCGTCAGGTTGCACGATGAGTTTTTGGCCGTGGGCAATGGCTATCGAGCAGCCGCATCAGCCGCAAAACGATCGTTGAAACCGCTGCCAGAACTACAAAATCTGGGCATGATTTTTAACGTGGGCATTGTTGATGCCACGCAGGCATCTGCGCGGCAATACGCCGATTACTGCGCAGCTATTTTGAAGCTGCCAGTTCACCGCCGATGGCAGTTAGCGCGCGAGAGTTTTTGGGGTCGCGAAACACCAGCGGTTTGACCACGGTGCGCTGGGCGTCAGGCACTTGGGCATAGGCCACGGCGTCTTGCACCCGGCCGTGAAACGCTGATTTGTCGCACACCGGGTCGGCATTGGCGGCATCCCCGGTCAGCATCATGGCCTGGCAGCGGCAGCCGCCCAGGTCTTTTTCTTTCTCGGGGCAGGTGCGGCAGGGCTCTTTCATCCAGGCGTCACCCCGAAAGTGATTGAAGCCCGGTGACTGGTACCAGATGTCCTGCACGCTCATATCGCGCACACTTGGAAAGTCAATGTTCTTGAGCATTTTGGCGGTGTGGCAAGGCAAGGCTGTGCCGTCAGGCGTGATGGTCAGAAAGATATTGCCCCAGCCGTTCATGCATTTTTTTGGGCGGGTTTCGTAGTAGTCGGGCACGACGAAAAAGATGCGCAATTTGTCGCCGAGTTTTTCGCGCCAGGCGTTGGTCACGCGCTCGGCGCGCTCCAGCTGCTCGCGCGAAGGCAGCAAACCGTCGCGGTTCAGTTCAGCCCAGGAGTAGTACTGCGAATTGGCCAGTTCCAGGTACTCGGCGCCCAGCTCAACCGCCAGTTCAATGATCTGCTCGATGTAGTCGATGTTGAGCCGGTGTACCACGCAGTTCAGCACCATCGGCCAGCCGTTGGCCTTGATCATCTGCGCCGTGCGGCGTTTCAGGTCAAAGGTTTTGGTGTTGGATAAAAAGTCGTTGAGCTCTTTGGTCGAGTCCTGAAACGACAACTGAATGTGGTCCAGACCTGCCTGCTTGAGCGCGGCCGCCCGCGTTTCGGTCAGCCCCACGCCGGAGGTCAGCAGGTTGGTGTAAAAACCCAGGCGGTGCGCCTCGGCCACAAGTACCTCCAGGTCATCACGCAGCATCGGTTCGCCGCCGGAAAATCCGCATTGCACACTGCCAGCGCCTCGCGCCTCGCGCAGCACCCGCAGCCAGTCGTCGGTTGAGAGTTCGGCCTCCACGCCGGTCTTGGCAAAGTTCACCGGGTTGTAGCAAAACACGCAGTGCAGCGGGCAGCGGTAGGTGAGTTCGGCCAGCAACCACAGCGGCGGGCCGGGCTGGGTGGGGGTAGAGGAGGGGGCTGCTGCGGCAAGCGAAGTATTCATGATTTAACCCATCCCTGGCGTTGGGCTATGGCCAGAAAATCCAGCACGTCCGGGGTCAGCCCGGTGGCGTCAAACTGGCTTTCGAGTTCGTCAATGACAGCCTGCACGGTTTTTGCACCGTCCAGGCGGTGCATGATTTCACCAGCGCTGCCGTTGAGCTTGACCATGCCCTCAGGGTAGAGCAGCACCCAGGCTTTTTGTACTTCTTCCCACTGCAGGCGGTAGTGCGCCACCAGGCGGGGCCGGTCGTGCAGGCCAATGGCGGTGGTTGGCGCGTTCATGCGGGTTGAGCCTGTTTCGGCCCTGCAATGGTGATGCGGCACTGGCTGAGCATGATGGCATCGGCGAGCGCCCACAACACGTCGAGCTTGAACTGCAAAATCTCCAGCGCCCGCTCCTGTAGTGCCCGGGTCTGGCTGAAATGCGCCAGCGTGAAATGTAGGCCGTGCTCCACATCGCGCCGGGCTTGGGTCAGGCGCTGCTTGAAGTAGCGCAAGCCCTCTGCATTGACCCACGGGTATTGCGTCGGCCAGGTGTCGATGCGCTGCTGGTGAATGTGCGGCGCAAACAGCTCGGTCAGACTGGAGGCTACGGCCTCCTGCCACGGCTGGCGGCGGGCAAAGTTGACATACGCATCAACCGCGAATCGCGCCGCCGGTGCTACGTGGCGCAATGAGGTGACGTCGTCGCGCGACAGGCCCACCGCCTCGCCCAGGCCGATCCAGGCTTCAATACCGCCCGCGTCCTGAATGCCGCCCAGATTCAAACCGTCGTGATCGAGGATGCGCAAAATCCATTCGCGACGAATCTCCCGGTTGTCGCAATTCGACAAAATCGCCGCATCTTTCAGCGGAATCGATATCTGGTAATAAAAGCGGTTGACGACCCAGCCCTGCAGTTGCTCGCGCGTGAGTTTGCCCTCGGCCATCATCACGTGGAAGGGGTGGTGAATATGGTAGCTGGTGCTCTTCCCGCGCAGCCGGCTTTCAAACTCTTCAGCGCTCCAGGGCGCAGCTCTATCATTCATAAATCGATTTCCATGCCGTCATAAGCCACCTCGATGCCGCGCCGTGCCAGCTCTTGCCGCTCGGCGCCTTCTTCATCAAGTATGGGGTTGGTGTTGTTGATGTGAATCAGCACTTTGCGCGTGCTGGCGGGCAATTGGTCCAGCCATTCGAGCATGCCGCCGGGCCCGGTTTGCGGCATATGGCCCATGGCGCGTGAAGTTTTTCTGGAGGCGCCGAGCGTGATCATCTCGTCGTCGGTCCAAAGCGTGCCATCGACCAGCACGCAATTGGCGGCCTGCATCGCAGCCCATACGTGCGGCTCCATCTGGCCCAGGCCAGGCGCATAAAAAATCTTCTTGCCAGTGGCCGGCTCAAGAATGGTCACACCGACGTTGTCGCCGGGTTGCGGCCGGTCGCGGTGCGGTGAATACGGCGGCGCGTTGCTGATGAGAGGCAGGGCGGTGAAGTGCAGGCCGGGTACGTCAGGCATCTCAAAGCCGCCGCCGTGCAGCGGAACGTCGTGCCAGTTGATGCCGCAGTAGTGGCCCAGCACCTTGAACAGCGGGTTGCCATTCACCAAGTCGTCCCGCACCAGCGCATGGCACCATAGCTCGTGCGGCTGTTTGTGCTCGCGCAGCATGTAGAGGCCGGTGGTGTGGTCAATCTGCGCGTCCATTAAAAACACGGCTCGGATGGCGGTGTCGCGCAGGGCGCGTGCCGGCTGAAGCGCGGGGAAGCTGCGAATCTGCTGCAGGATGTCGGGTGAGGCGTTGAAGAGAACCCAGTTGCTGTTGTCGCCGCTGACCGTGATGGACGACTGGGTGCGTGCGGTGAAGCGTTGGCTGCCCTGGCGCCAGGCGTCGCAATTGGGGCAATTGCAGTTCCACTGCGGAAATCCGCCGCCGGCCGCAGAACCTAAGACATGTACTTTCACGCTGAAAAATTCCTGCTGTCGGGCCGAACCGATCAATAGGCCGGTTTTACATGCACGGGTTAAATAAAAAGCTCACCAAGTAAATCAGCCCGCCGAGTTGCCCCGGCGGGCTGGCCGCGTTTAGCGGTTGGCGATGTACATCGTGATTTCAAAGCCAAAGCGCATGTCGCTGGCAGCTGGTTTTTCCCATTTCATACGTTTACTCCAATGCAGTTGAGCCCGCGAAGATGCGGTGGTTATGCCAACAGAGCACCTGTCGGCACGGGTTCCAGTATGCGCGGTTGAGCGCCCGAAACCATCGCAGGAATCAGGATTCGCACCTCATGATTTTCATGAGGTCAGCCGGTACGGAAATGCGGCTAGCATGGAACCCATGAACGACAGTATTTCGCCTGATGCGCTGCGACCGCCGGAACAAGAGGTGGTGTCTGGCCTGCTTGAAGTGGGTGATGGGCACCACATTTTTTACGAGCAATGCGGCGTTGCGGCGGGAATACCGGTGGTCTTTTTACACGGCGGGCCAGGTGGCGGGTGTTCGCCCCGGCATCGCGATCTGTTTGATTTGACGCGTTACCGGGTGACCCTGTTCGATCAGCGCGGTTGCGGCCGCAGTTTGCCGCGCGGCGCGGTGCAGGCCAACACCAGCGACGCGCTGATTGCCGACATCGAACAGCTGCGCCAGCACCTGGGGATTGAACGCTGGCTGGTATTTGGTGGCTCCTGGGGCGCAGGGCTGGCGCTGGCTTATGCAGCGGCGCACCGCACGGCCTGCCTCGGGCTGGTGTTGCGCGGCGTGTTTTTGGGCCGGGCGTCAGACCTCGACTGGTTTTTTCAGCAAGCCCGGCAATTCCTGCCCGATGCGTGGGCGCTTTTTGCCGCGCAGGCGCCCGATCTGTTGCGAGGAGACTTGCTGCCCTGGCTCCACGAGGGTCTGCACGGAAGTGATGCGCAAGTGGCGCTGTCGCGGGCCCTGGCGTGGGAAAGCTGGGAGTCCTCGGTGTCGCAGCGCCAGAGCGCATCGCCCCGCTCAGCGCCGCTGTCTGCTGAAGAAGCTGCGGCGCTGCTGGCCAAATATTGCGTGCAAAGCCACTACCTGATTCACGGCTGCTTTTGGGGTGAGGGCGAGTCCGCGCTGCTGGCCCGCGCGCGGTCGCTGGCGGGCCTGCCCACGGCGATCCTGCATGGCCGTCTGGATTGGGTTTGTCGGCCGCAGGCTGCCTGGGACTTGCACCAGAGCCTGCCGGGCAGCCGTTTGCAGTGGCTTGAGGGCTGCGGTCACAGCCCGTTTGAGCCTGCCCTGTCGCAAGCGTTGGCACAGGCCCTGGCGCACTTTGCGACGCACGGAAACTTTGCCGACTGGGGACGAAGTTTTGCGTCAAGGCCTGGCACGCCATGACACCATGAGCCTGCGTCTTCAGATCAACCTGATCATCACTGCGTTGATGGTTTTTTTTGCGTCGGCGCTGATCGGGCTGCAGATTGAAAACACCCGGAGCGCGGTGCGCGACGAAGTTCTGGGTGCCAACGTGGTGGCTACTCAACTGCTGTCGCGCATGAGCTGGGTAGACGGCTCTGGCGGGCTCGAGAGCGCGATCAAATACCTGAGCCGTGTCGGCCGTGTGCGTGCCAACGAAATCGTGCTGTACGGTGCAGAAGGAGAGCTTCTGTATCGCTCGCCGCCATCGATTTACAAGGTGGGCCGGGAGGCACCGCAGTGGTATGTCCGCCTGGTATCTTCGCCCCTGAATCCCAAGGTGATCAGTCTTCCCAACGGGCGCATCACACTGCAGGCCGACGCGTCGCGCGCCACGCTTGACGGCTGGGACAACCTGCGTCCCTTGCTATGGATGGTGCTGGCCGGCTTTGTGCTCGCCAACGCGCTGGTATATGCCCTGATTGGCCGGGCCACGAAGCCGCTGCGACTGGTGGTGCGCGGTCTGCGGCAGATGGAGGCGGGCGCTTACGACACGCGACTGCCCGATTTGTCGGGCCGCGAAGGGCAGCAAATCAGCCATGCCTTCAACGCCATGGCCCAGTCGGTGCAGGACAGTGCCCTGGCCCGGCAGCAGGCGCAGGAGGCCACGCAGGCGCTGGCTGAAAACCGCGAACTGACGCAGTTGATTCAGGCGCGCATCGAGCAGGAGCGCGGTGCCATTGCGCGCGAGCTGCACGATGAATTGGGCCAGCAGGTCACGGCCATCAAAAGTGTCGGCCTGGTCATCGCTCGCAAAGCGGCCGGGCACGATGCACTGATTGAGGAATCGGCCAGGCTGGTCATGACCTGTGCTGATCAGATTTATGACGGCGTACACCGGCTGATTTCGCAGCTGCGCCCGCTGGCGCTGGACCGCTTTGGCCTGCGCGACGCGCTGCAGGACTTGCTGGGCGACTGGCGCATGCGCTACCCCGACGCGGGATTGACGCTCACCCTGAACGGCGTGCTCGATGGGCTTGACGATGATCTCTCCACCGCCGTCTATCGCATCGTTCAAGAGGCTGTCAACAATGCCTTGCGCCATGCGCAGGCCAGCCGCATTGAGGTCAATGTGCAGACGTCAGCCGAGAGCCTGCAGGTGGAAGTGATCGACAATGGAATTGGCCATGTCGATCAGTTTCACAGGCCGGGCCACTTTGGCGTGCTGGGCATGCGTGAACGTGCGCAGGCGCTGGGGGGCAGTTTTGATCTTGATCAGATGGAGCCGACCGGCGCGCGTGTCCGCGTCAGTTTTCCGCTCCATGCCAAACAGGAAAGCAGTTCAAATTGAAAGTCATGCTGGTTGATGATCATGCGGTAGTGCGCACCGGTTTCCGGCTTTTGTTGCAGGCCTTTGCCGACATCGAAGTCGTTGCGGAGGCCGACAGTGGCGAAGCGGCATGCCAGATGTATGAAAGCGTTGCGCCCGATGTGGTGGTGATGGACATTGCCATGGCCGGCATGGGCGGCATCGAGGCGATCAAACGCCTGATGGCCAAGGACGCCAAAGCGCGCATCCTGGCCTTGTCAGCCCATGAGGACACCAGCCACCCCAAGCGTGCCCTGCAGGCCGGCGCCCTGGGTTATCTGTCCAAGCGCAGTGCCCCGGAAGTGTTGATCGACGCGATTCGCGCCATTGCCAGAGGCCAGCGTTATCTGGATGCGCAGATTGCGCAGCGCATGGCGGTGCAGGACATCCACGGTGAAAAGGGCCCGATGGACAGGCTGTCGCCACGCGAGTTCGAGGTTTTTCTGCAGCTGGCGCGTGGTCAGTCGGTTGCGCAAATATCAGCGACGCTCGCGCTGTCAAGCTCCACCATTGGCACGCACCTCTACAACGTCAAGCAAAAGCTGGGACTGGTCAATCAGGCCGAAATGACGCTGCTGGCAGTGCGGCATGGCCTGATTGATGTGGCGGCGGGGTAGCTGGTCCAAACCCAGATACAGGTCCCACAACCGTTCGCCCTGAGCTTGTCGAAGGGTGTTCAATAGGCAAGCAGGCTTCGACAGGCTCAGCCCGAACGGTGTGCTTAGGTATGAAGGACCGGTGTTGCGCCTAGACACCCTGTTTTAGCGAGGCCTCAATGAACGGGTCCAGATCCCCATCCAGCACCTTCTGCGTCGCCGAGGTTTCGTAGTTGGTGCGCAGGTCCTTGATGCGGCTCTGGTCCAGCACATAGCTGCGAATCTGGTGGCCCCAGCCGACGTCGGTTTTCGTGTCTTCGAGCTTTTGCTGCGCTTCCTGCTGCTTGCGCAACTCAAAGTCATACAACCGCGAGCGCAGGCGCTTCCAGGCCACGTCGCGGTTGCTGTGCTGGCTGCGGCCGTCCTGGCACTGCACCACGATACCTGTCGGGATGTGCGTCAGGCGCACGGCCGAATCGGTCTTGTTGATGTGCTGGCCACCGGCGCCGCTGGCGCGAAAGGTGTCA
>JANPFZ010000111.1:0-4523 GCA_031423655.1 Polaromonas sp. | reverse complement strand
AGGCGTGGGATGTATGAGTGATTCGGCAACCCACGGAAGAGCGCTGCGCATCGTGATGCCGGTGTTCAATGAAGGCAGCACCCTGGCCGCGCGAATGAAGGCGCTGTTGCCGCTGCGCAAGCGTGGGGTCGAAGTGGTTGTGGTAGATGCTGGCAGCACCGACGACACCTGGGCCATTGCATCGGCGCTTGCAAACCAGGTGCTGCTGGCGCCGCGCGGTCGGGCCAGCCAGATGAATGCTGGGGCCAAAGACTCGACCGCCGACGCGCTGCTTTTCCTGCACGCTGATTCGCAACTGCCCGATGGCGCTGATCTGCTCATCGCTCACGCACTTCGGGCGGGACACCACTGGGGTCGTTTCGATGTACGGATTGACGGCTGTCATGCCGCGCTGCGCGTGGTGGCGCGGCTGATGAACCTGCGCTCGCGCCTGACCGGCATTGCCACCGGCGACCAGGCCATTTTTGTGCGGCGGACGGTGTTTGAATTGCTGGGCGGCTTTGCCGATTTGGCGCTGATGGAAGACGTGGAGCTTTCGACGCGCTTGCGCAGGCACAGTGCGCCCGTCTGCCTTCAAACGCCGGTCATCACGTCAGGCCGGCGGTGGGAAAAGCACGGCGTGTGGCCAACGATAGCGCTGATGTGGTGGCTACGCGCTGCATTCTTTTTTGGCGCGAGTACCGCAGCGCTGGCGCGATGGTACGGGTATGCGCCGCGACCGGAAGCGGCGGCGGCGGCCATTGCGATTATGGCGAGGGCGCCATTGCCGGGGCTGGCCAAGACGCGCCTGATACCGGCGCTGGGCGCACAAGGCGCTGCGCGTGCGCAGCGCCGCTTCACGCGGAACACCTTGCGCCTTGCGGCGGCAGCGGACACGGGGCCGGTCACGCTGTGGTGCTCGCCCGATGCGGATCAACGATTTTTCCGCGCCTTGCACCGCGCAGGCGGTGTGGCCTTGCAAAGACAATGTGACGGCGATCTGGGAGCGCGCATGCAGCACGCCTGCGCGCATCATTTTGCTGGCCGACCCGACCAGCCGCTGCTGCTGATCGGTACCGATTGCGCGGTGCTGGCGCCCGGTCACCTGCAAGCGGCAGCGCGGGCGCTGAAGCAGCACGAGGTGGTGGTCGTGCCGGCCGAGGACGGGGGCTATGTGCTCATCGGCATGCGCCGGCTGGTGCCGGAAGTGTTTGAGCGCATCGAATGGAGCACAGCGCTGGTGATGACTCAAACCCGTGAGCGCCTGACGCAGGCTGGTGTCGAGTGGCTGGAGATGCAAACGCTGTGGGATGTTGATGAGCCCGCCGACTGGCTGCGTCTGCAGCGGCTCTTCAACGACTGATTTCTATGCCTATTTCAATGCCTGCCAGCCCCACCACAGCCGCGTCGCGATGGTGATAGCACAGGCCACCGAGAACGCATAGGCCAGCAGCGCGAAATGCTGCGGCCACACGCACATCGCGGCAAACGTGGCCAGTGTTTCGGTCGCCTCCGCCAGCCCTCCCAGAAAATAAAACGACTTGTTGGGATAGGCCGTACTGCTCATTCCGCGTTTGGCAGCAATAACGGCAAACGCCAGAAAGCTCGATGCCGTGCCGACGAAGGCTGCAAGCAAGGTGGCGGCTGCAAGCGCGTTGCGGGCCGGGTTGGCGACCGCAAAGGCCAACGGAATGCTGGCGTAGAAGATAAGGTCCAGCGCAATATCGAGAAAGCCGCCGCGGTCGGTGGGCGTGTGCTGCCTGGCTACCGCGCCATCGAGCGCATCGCAGAATCTTGAAAGAAAAATGCCGATAGCCCCCGCAAAATATGCACCAGACGCTATCAAAAACGCAGCGACTATACCGATTAAAAACCCCGTCAGTGTGAGCTGATTGGCCGTGATGCCGACTTGCGACAGCTGCCTGCCGATGGCGCTCACGGCAGGTTCGATCAGCGCGGCGGCGTAGCGGTCGAGCATGTGTTCAATCCGGCTGAAGTCGCGTCAGATGGCGGGCGTCCGCCACATCCGCCTCGTCATGCGTGACCAGCAACACCGGAATCTGCCGCGCATGCACGGTGGCGAAAACGAATTCGCGCACGCGCGCCCGCAGCGCGGTGTCGAGCTTTGAAAACGGTTCGTCGAGCAGCAGCGCATGCGGCTGCGCCAGCAGGGCGCGCATCAGTGCCACGCGTGCGCGCTGCCCGCCCGACAGCGTCGCCGGGTCGGCCTGGGCAAAGCCTGGCATTTCCAGATCATCGAGTGCCTGCGTCACCTGCGCTTCCCGCACAGCGCGTGGGCCCGCGGGTACGGCGAACAGCAGGTTTTCGCGCACCGTCATGTGGGCAAACAGCAAGTCATCCTGAAACAAAATGCCAACGCGGCGTTGCCGGGTTGGCAGATTGTCGATGCGCTCGTCGTTCAGCACCACCGTGCCCTCAAAGCTAAACACGGGCGGCAGCGTGCCGCACACCGCCGCCAGCAGGCTGGACTTGCCGGAGCCGCTGGGGCCCATCACCGTGTGCACCACGCCCGGCGGAACGTCGAGGTGCAGGCCGCTGATGATGGCTGTCTTGTTCAAAGACAGATGCCTTGCGTCAATCTTCAAACTCATGCTGACGCTCTTGCCATTTCTTTGGCGAAATTCCTCGGCCGGCCCACCCATGCCGCAGCGCCGAACATCAGCGCTGGCAACAGCCACTGCAGCCAGGCATACGCGGCAGTCAGTGAGCGCTGCGCCCCGCTGGCAAGCGTCACGGCCTCGGTCGTGACCGTCCCGAAGCGGCCGGCGCCGACAAACAGCGTCGGCAGGTACTGCGCCACGCTGACGGCAAAACCAACCGCCAGCGCAGCGCTAAGCGACGCCTTCAGCAGCGGCCACTTGATCCGCACCAGAAAGCGCCAGCGGCTTTTTTGCAGCGATGCGGCAATCGATGCGTAGCGCGTGTCGAAGTTGAGATAGGCTGGGCTCAGGGCAATCAATACGTACGGCGTGGCCGCCAGACTGTGGGCCAGGTAAAGCCCCGACGCATGCCCGTCGATGCCCCACGCCAGCGCCAGGCGATGCAGGCCGACCACCCACAGCACCGACGGCAACAGCAGCGGCATGTAGATTAAACGGCGCAGCTGCGCATCGAGCCGCGCGGGCGCGTATTCAAGCCAGGCCACTGACCACGCCAGCGCTGTTACGCTGCTGACGAGCGCCAGCGCGCAGGTCGTCCACACGGTTGATGCGCTGGCAGCCACCGATTGCCAGCCTTGCCAGCTGAAGCTGTCGGGCAGCAAGCGCGGAAACGGCCACACGCCCGACACGCTGCCGACTGCCAACGCCAGCATCACGGCGATATAAATCGCAGGCAGTGCGGCCAGCGTCACCAGCACTGACTGCGGCGAAGCTTGCGATGACTTGCCGCGCCGGCCGCTGGTCCAGCGACTGCGCCAGCGCAACAGGCCAGGCACAGCCCACAGCGCGACCGCAAGTGCGGCGACCACCAATGCCAGCAGCCAGGCAGCCGCAGCGCCTTGTGCGTTGATCGCCGCATCGGCATCGAGCAGCCATTGCCAGGCCAGTACAGCCAGTGTGGGCGGCGAGGTCGGGCCGATCACCAGCGCCATGTCAACGACGGTCAGGCTGTAGGCCAGCACGGCGAGTAATGGGCCGCCAAGACGCGGCCAGAGCTGCGGCCAGACGATGCGCCACCAGGCGGTGCGCGGCGCATAGCCCATGCTGGTCGCCATGTCGAGTTCACGCGCCCAGCGCGCAGCGGTATCGGCGCGGCGCAATTGCGTGGCGGCCGCCCAAAGAAGAAACGGCACCTCTTTGACCACCAGCACCGCAATCAGGCCCCCGCCCCACGGGTCTTGTGTGGTGGCCCAGGCCGGTGGCGCGTCAAAACCGGTTGCCCACGGCGACAACGCCCGCAGCAACCAGCCGCTGGGGGCAATTAAAAACGCCAGGCCAATGGCAAACGCCGCATGCGGCACCGCCAGCATCGGCGCCAGTGCCTTGGCCAGGCGTTCCCAGCGGGCACCTGGAAAGCTGAGCGACAACAACAGCGCCGCCAACGCTAGCGCCAGCGCGGTAGCGGCCAGACCGGTCCAGAGTGTCATTGCCAGAGCGGGCGGCAGTTGCGGGTCAAGCCACAGCGCATGCCATGCATCAGTGTGCAGCGCGGCAGCGGCCGCTGACCCCACCACGCCCAGCAAGGGCACCGCGATCATTGCGGCCAGCAGCGCGGCGGGCCAGTTAACGTAGTCTTTTTGAGTCGAGAAAAAACTAGCGCCCATAAAGCCGCAGCCACTCGCGCTCCAGCGGGTCAACCCAGCTGCCATGAGGTTCGAGCAACACCGGCGCCGACTGCTCGACCTGGCCAGCCTGCGGGCGGTCACCAAAGCGCTGACGATCAGCCGCATCGAGTTTGTTCACGGCCAGCACGGTCGGGTCACCCCACACCGTGATGTCGGCCTTGCGCGCCTGGGCTTCGGGCGAGAGCAGAAAATTAGCGAACACCTGGGCCGCCTCCTTAGCGGCTGAATTGAACGGAAT
>JANPFZ010000110.1:0-2505 GCA_031423655.1 Polaromonas sp. | reverse complement strand
TACTGGTGTGACGGCAGCGACGCAGAGTACCAACGACTTTGTCAACAACTGGTCGATGCTGGTACCTTCAGAAAACTGAATGAAGCCAAGCGGCCGAACAGCTTTCTGGCCTTGAGCGATCCGAGCGACGTGGCCCGCGTGGAAGACCGCACCTATATCTGTTCCGCGAAAAAAGATGAAGCCGGCCCGACCAACAACTGGATGGCGCCGGCCGAAATGCGCGCCACGCTCGAGACCGGAAAGTCTCCATCGGAGCCTGCGCTGTTTGACGGTGCCATGCGCGGCCGCACGATGTACGTGGTGCCGTTTTCAATGGGTCCGCTGGGCTCGCCGATTGCGCACATCGGCATCGAACTGTCTGACAGCCCCTATGTGGCCGTCAACATGAAAATCATGACGCGCATGGGCAAGGCGGTGTTTGATGTGCTGGGCGTCAATGGAGAATTCGTGCCTTGCGTTCACACCGTTGGCGCGCCGTTAAAAGCGGGTGAAAAAGATGTCAAGTGGCCGTGCAATGACACCAAGTACATCGTGCATTACCCCGAGACGCGCGAGATCTGGTCGTATGGTTCCGGCTACGGCGGCAACGCGCTGCTGGGCAAGAAATGCTTTGCGCTGCGCATTGCGTCCAACATGGGAAGAGCCGACGCGAAAGGGGCCTCCGGCAGCCTGGGCTGGCTGGCCGAACACATGCTGATCCTCGGCGTGACGAACCCCGAAGGCAAAAAATACCATGTAGCGGCAGCGTTCCCATCGGCCTGCGGCAAAACCAATTTTTCGATGCTGGTGCCCCCCGCCGGCTTTGCCGGCTGGAAAGTCACCACCATTGGCGACGACATCGCCTGGATCAAACCATCCGCCGACGGCAAGCTGCGCGCCATCAACCCCGAAGCGGGTTACTTTGGCGTGGCACCGGGCACCAACATGCTGACGAATCCAAACTGCATGCGCAGCCTGGACCGTGACACGATTTTCACCAATGTCGCACTGACTGACGACGGCGACGTGTGGTGGGAAGGTCTGGAGCACGATGCCCCAGGCAAGGCGCTGCCCAAGCACCTGATCGACTGGCAGGGCAACGACTGGACGCCGGAAATCGCGAAGGCGACGGGGGCCAAAGCCGCCCACCCGAATTCACGTTTCACCGTAGCCGCCATCAACAACCCGGCGCTTGACGAGGCCTGGGACGACCCGAAAGGCGTGCCAATTGATGCCTTCATCTTCGGCGGCCGGCGCTCGACCACCGTGCCCCTCGTCACCGAGGCGCGCAACTGGGTCGAAGGCGTGTACATGGCCGCGACCATGGGCTCGGAAACCACCGCCGCTGCCACCAGCGCCGCTGGCGTGGTGCGGCGCGACCCGTTTGCGATGCTGCCGTTCGCCGGCTACAACATGAGCGACTATTTCCAGCATTGGCTGGACCTGGGCGAAAAGCTGGCTGCGTCAGGCGCGACGCTGCCAAAAATCTACACCACCAACTGGTTCCGCAAAGGCGAGGACGGCAAGTTCGTCTGGCCCGGTTACGGCGAAAACATGCGCGTGCTGAAGTGGATGATCGACCGCATCGAAGGCACCGGCAAAGGCCAGGAGCACATCACCGGCGTCACCCCGGCGTATGAAGACCTGAACTGGACCGGCCTGGACTTCAGCGCCGAGCAATTCAAGACCGTGACCAGCATGGACAAGGCCGCCTGGCTGAAAGAGCTGGAACTGCACACCGAGCTCTTCAAGCAGTTGGAGCACCACCTGCCGAAAGAGTTGAGCGACACCAAAGCCAAATTGGAGCAGCGCCTGGCGGCCTGAAACTGCGCGCAAGACGCGCATAAATGGAAGCGGCGGGCGCCCCGCATAGGGCCTAGTTGCACAGACCAAAAAAAATCCTCTCAACCCGTAGTTGAGAGGATTTTTGCCTTCTAGCCCAATGAATAAGTTCGTATTAAGCTATTAATTTAATAGCGTCAAAAGCTTCCAGACCAGAAGCCGCGCGACAAGCGCTTCGCCCGCAGGCTGGCCGTCATTGCGCCGGGTAATGCAGATTCGTTGGCGTATTCATCATGACGGCTGGCTGCAGCCTGCAAATCGGCCATCACGCGGGCGTCGTTTTTTGCGGCGGCCCACAGGCGCTCGTCGGCACGGGCTTCGGCCAGCGCGCGGGACCAGTCGTCGAGCTTTACTTTGAGCCCAATCGCCAGCTCGCTTGCTGTTCCTGCAAAGGCCGCAAGGCTGACAAAGGCTACTGCCCACAGCGCAATCCACATCACCAGCAAATGGCCTTCGGCGACGGTGTTCAGGACTTCATCAGCCACCACCATCACGGCAGCTGCCATGGCCGACAGCAGCAGCATAGCCAAACCGCGTTTGCCCGAGAAGCTGCGACCGATGTGCTGCGCCGACTCGATCGCCGATTCGACGCGGGTAACGCCGGGATGGTCTTGGGAATATTCAATGTTGACGAAGCTGGTCATGGTGAGTCCTTTTTTCCAATCAAGCGCGGTACTATTTCGC
>JANPFZ010000109.1:0-19560 GCA_031423655.1 Polaromonas sp. | reverse complement strand
CCCAGAGACACGCCGCCGGTGCCAGCACCCACGCCAATTGAAAACGGACCGACGGGAATGCCGAATCCCACACCCACGGAATTGCATCCGGCCAGCAAAGCCGTAAACAGAAGCACCGAAAATATTCGGGATTTATTCACGAGCTTTCCTTGGGTAATGACAAGACTTCTTGGCTGAAAATAGTGACTCAATCAACTGCCGAGCAAAGAACGCTATTCCGGGCATCAGACTGCTGACAGCTCTTATTCTGAATCAACAACTCGCCGCCCGAATTGGCTTTTGTGAAAGCAGACAAAGTAGACGGTTGATTGAAGAACGGACGCAGCGCGCCGGCATCGAAAATGGTTGGCCGGCCCGAGACCAAACAGCTGTGGCGCAAGCAGGATGCGGTGTCTCTGGTCATGGCGCCCCTGGCATCCGACAAATACGTGCGTGACAACGTTGAAAAATGGGCTGGCGTGATAAAACAGTGAATATCCAAGTGGACTGAAGTCAGCTCATCGCGGGCTTTCAGGTCAATCGCTGACGCACCTTTTTGGAAAGATCGAGGCCCCGCATGAAAAACATCAACCTGCTCAGTGGCTCCGCCGCCCAGGGTCTGGTCACGCAACTCGAACACCGTTTCGAGACTGAGCACCGCTGCACCATCGATGCCAGCTTCGGCGCTGTCGGGATGATGAAAGACAGCTTGCTGGCGGGAGCCGCTTGCGACGTCATCATCCTCACGCAAGCGCTGATCGAACAACTGGGCACCCGCGGCGAGGTTCTGACTCCCAGCATTCATGCTTTGGGCATAGTCAAGACCGGCATTGCCGTCAAGATGGGCGATGTGGCCCCGGCGGTCGGCACACTGGCCGAGCTGAAAGCCGCACTGCAGTCGGCACGCGGGATTTACTTTCCTTACCCTGTCAAGGCACGCGCTGGCATCCATTTCATGAACGTGCTGAAGCAACTGGGCCTGGACGCGGAACTCGCATCACGACTGCATCCATTCCCGAATGGCGCCACGGCCATGAACGCGATGGCCGACGCCGAAGGCAACGGTTTTTTGGGCTGCACGCAGGTCACGGAAATTCTGTACACGGACGGGGTCGGGCTTGTCGCCCCGTTGCCCCAGGAATTCGAGCTTTCGACCATCTACACCGCAGCGGTGTGCGCGCGGGCCATCGAGCCGCAGGCAGCCCATGAGTTGATTGCCTTGCTCGTCAGCCCGGAGGCGGCTACCGTGCGCACGGCTTGCGGTTTTGAGTAGCGGCGACTCGCCACGTCCCGAGTCGTGCGGTGTCGACTTCGGCACCTCCAATTCCACTGTGGGCTGGCACCGTCCCGCCCAATCGGCACTGTTGCCTCTCGAAGACGGAAAAGTAACGCTTCCTTCGGTGGTTTTCTTTCATGCTGAAGACATTCAAGCGAGTTATGGTCGGGCCGCGCTGGCAGACTATCTAAGCGGCCACGAAGGCCGTCTGATGCGGTCGCTGAAAAGCCTGCTTGGCACGTCGATGATTGACGAGCACACCGAACTGAACGGTCGCGCACTGCCCTTTCGCAAACTTCTGGAGCAGTTCATCGGTGAACTCAAGCACCGTGCCGAGCAGTCGGCGGGCCAGAGCTTCAGCCAGGCGGTGTTGGGACGACCGGTATTTTTTGTCGATGACGACCCGACGGCCGACCAGATGGCTGAAAAAACCCTGCGCGACATTGCGCATGCCGTCGGATTCAACGATGTCGCCTTCCAGTTTGAACCCATCGCGGCAGCCTTCGACTATGAATCGCAAATCGCACGCGAAGAACTGGTGCTGGTGGCTGACATTGGCGGCGGCACTTCGGACTTTTCGCTGATTCGCCTGTCGCCGCAGCGCGCTTTAAGGGCAGATCGCCGGAACGATATCCTGGCCAACGGCGGTGTGCATATCGGCGGCACCGACTTCGACAAATACTTGAGCCTTGCCAGCGTCATGCCCATGCTGGGCATGGGCAGCCAGCTGATGAGCGGACGGGAAATGCCGTCGGCCCCCTACTTCAACCTGGCCACCTGGCACACAATCAACTTCGCGTACACCCGCAAGGCATGGGCTGAAATTCTGGACATGCGCCGTCATGCTGCGGAAAAAGACAAGCTGGACCGGCTGCTTCATCTGGCGCGGCAACGCTCGGGGCATTGGCTGGCGATGCAGGTTGAGGCGGCGAAGATCTCTTTGTCGGATGCCGCTACAGCACACATCGAATTGGAGCGCATCGACCCAGGCCAGTCACTGCGGCTGACGCGTGAAGGCTTCGGCAGGGCCATCGGGCATTTGGTGTCGCGCGTCGAGCGCACCTTGCACGCGCTGATACGCGACGCTGGCGTCAACGCCGCACATATCGATACGGTTTTCTTTACCGGTGGCTCTAGCAGCGTGCCGTTGCTGCGGGAGAAAATATCAGCGCTGCTGCCTGACGCCCGACGGGTCGAAGGTGACCTGTTTGGCGGCATCGGTGCGGGCCTGGCGCTGGACGCCAGGCGGAAGTTTGGTTAAAAACTTGCTCGATGCAGACCGCTATCAGCCCCGCGCTAAAAGCTGATTGACCCGCCGGACGTAGGCAGCCGGGTCTTCCGGCAAGCCACCTTCTGCCAGCAGCGCCTGGTCAAAAAGAATATGCGCCAGATCATCGAAGTTTTCACTCGTCTCCAGTTTTTTGACCAGCGGGTGCTGTGCATTGACTTCGAGAGTCGGCTTGACTTCCGGCACGGGCTGCCCGGCCTGCTTGAGCATGCGGGCCAGCTGGGTCGACATGTCGCCGTCCTGAACCACCAGGCAGGCGGGCGAGTCCACCAGACGCGTGGTAGCGCGTACATCGGTGGCCTTTTCCTTCAGCGCTTCTTTAAGCCGGTCCAGCACCGGCTTGAATTTCGTCTGGTCTTCCTCGGCTGCTTTCTTCTCGTCTTCGTCCTGCAGCTTGCCCAGATCGACTGCGCCTTTGGCAACCGACTGCATGGGCGTGCCATCGAAGTCGTGCAGGTAATTGAGCGCCCACTCGTCAACGCGATCCGCCATCAGCAGCACTTCAATGCCTTTTTTGCGGAATATCTCCAGCTGCGGGCTGCTTTTGGCAGCAGCCAAAGTGTCAGCCGTGATGTAGTAGATCGCGTCCTGGCCTTCCTTCATCCGGGCCTTGTAGTCTGCCAGGCTGACGCTCATCGTGTCGGTTGTGGTGCTGACAAAGCGCAGCAATTTGGCCAGGCGATCACGGTTGGCAAAGTCCTCACCCAGGCCTTCTTTCAAAACTGCCCCAAATTCGCTGTAGAAGGTGATGAACTTCTCTGCCTCGTTAGAGGCCAGGTCTTCGATCATCGACAGCACGCGCTTGGTACAACCGTCACGAATGGCTTTGACGGCGCGGCTTTCCTGCAACAACTCCCGCGAGACGTTCAGCGGCAGGTCGGCTGAATCCACCACGCCCTTGACGAAGCGCAAATAGGTCGGCAGCAAGGCCTGGGCTTCGTCCATGATAAAGACGCGTTTCACATACAGCTTGATGCCAGCCGCCTTGTCGCGATTGAACAGGTCCATCGGCGCCTTGCCAGGAATGAACAGTAACTGCGTGTATTCGGTCGAGCCTTCAACGCGATTGTGGGTGGTCGCCAGCGGCGGCTGGCTGTCGTAGCTGATCTGCTTGTAAAACTCGTCGTACTGCTCTTGCGTGATGTCTTTCTTCGCCCGCGTCCATAGCGCTGCGGCCTGATTGACCGTTTCCCATTCACCGGTTGCGAGCATGGCGCCCGGCTGGTCGTTTTCTCCATCTTTCCATTCTTCTTTGCCCATCATGATGGGCAGGGAAATGTGATCAGAGTATTTGTTAATGATGCTCTTGAGCTTCCACGCATTCAGGTAGTCGTGAGCATCTTCTTTCAAGTGCAAGGTAACGCTGGTGCCCCGTTCGGCGCGTTCGATGTCTGCCACGTCGAATTCGCCAGTGCCGTCGCTGCTCCAGCGAACGCCGTCGACCACAGGCGCGCCCGCACGACGGCTTTCGACCGTGATACGGTCGGCCACGATAAAGCCGGAATAAAACCCGACGCCAAACTGGCCGATCAACTGCGCGTCATTTTTCTGGTCACCCGACAACCTGGCCATGAAGTCGCGCGTGCCGCTTTTGGCAATGGTGCCCAGGTTATCAATGGCTTCCTGTTGCGAAAGACCAATGCCGTTGTCGGTGATGGTCAGCGTTTTGGCGGCCTTGTCAAAACTGACCTGCACTTTCAACTCGGCGTCGTCTTCATAAAGCCCCGTGTTGTTCAGCGCCTCAAAGCGCAGCTTGTCACAGGCGTCAGAGGCATTGGAAATCAACTCCCGCAAGAAAATTTCCGGGTTGGAGTAAAGCGAGTGCGTGACGAGCTTGAGAAGTTGGGCAACTTCTGCTTGAAAAGAGAGGGTTTGTTTTTGCATTTTGGAGATTTTAGAAAGGTAACCTAAGAGTTACACAACACTGCAGCATTAGATCGTTTAAGACCGACAATGAAATTTTAATTGCTCTTAAGAAGCAGCTCGCAGCGTAAGAAAAATGAAAAAGCTGAATACTTTCAATGAACTGCGTGAAAAAGTTCTCAGACGCCGATTTTCGAATCGGGAGAACACTTGTTGTGGATGAAATGTTTAGTTACATTAAATTCACTTATCTTTCTAACCAGCACTTAAATTTTTTATCCGGAGATTTTCATGAAGATTCAAACCAGTTTTATTCACACCGTGTGCGTCGCCCTGCTAGCGGGCGCGTCAGGCCTTGCCGCCGCCGCCGATAGTCAAACGCTCGCTGTCACTGCTACCGTGCCAGGCTTGTGCAAATTCTCCAGCACCAGCACGCCGCTGGCTTTCGGCAGCGTCGATCCATCGCTCACCGCAGACAAGGTCGTGCCTGTCAATGTGAATTACAAGTGCACCAAAAACACATCTTCTCTCGGCGTCACCGCTGCGGGTGGGACAAGCCGCACCATGGCTGGCCCAACCGCTGCTGACACGATGGGCTACACGCTGTCCTTCAGTGGCGGCACCCAGGCCGGCAAAGGCTTCGGTCCGGGACAAGACCTCGTTCTTGTTGTCACCGGTACCATCACGGCAGCCCAGTACCAAAATGCAGCCGCTGGTGCTTACAGTGAAAACGTGACGTTAAACATCACACCGTAATGGAGGATGCCCTTCAGTCAGACATGAAGCGCATCGATTAAACCGACTGATGGCCACGCAGTGACGAACAGGTCTTATTCCACCCCGTGAAAAAATTCAGACTTCTCTTGAGTGGCCTTGTGATGGGAGCCGCCTTTGTGGGGCTGACCCTTCCTGCTCATGCAGTGGGTAATAACTGTTCGTTTCGCGCGAAGGGATTGGTCATGAGCTTCGGGAGCTTGAATCCTGCAAGCGGCAGCAATGTGTTGGTAGCAGTCTCGGGGGCGAGCAGCGCAGGAGATTGTGCAAACGGTCAGAACATGACTATTTCGGGTGACAACGGACTCAATTTCAACGGTAGCCGCAACCTTCGAAGCGGGACGGGTGATTTGATTGCCTACAACCTGGTGGGTCTGCCGCAAAGCAGCAGCGCTCCGGGCAATGGCAACTATGCGCCATTTACTTTCAATGGCGCCATTTTATGGAGCGACTATGCAAACGCTCCGGCAGGCGCTTACACAGACACCGTTATCATCTCGGTATCGCCTTAGCCTTAGATAGTTGCTGCCACCGCCTAGGCACGCGGTTACGCTCATTGGGCCTTATGACAACCCCCATCAAAGACCTTGCGATTGCGGCCCTGTGGTGTTCCCTTTTGGTCTCGGTGCCGTCCCGGGCAGGCGAGTTTTCGGTCAATCCGATTAGGCTCGAATTGGGTGTGAGTGTGAAAAGTGGCGTCATCGCCGTCAAGAATGAGGATAAGCAGAAACTCAGCTTCCAACTTCAGGCGATGGAATGGACACAGTCTGCCGATGGCAAAGATCAGTATGCAGACACCCCTGACCTGGTGTTCTTTCCAAAAATATTGTCGATAGAACCCGGAGAAGAAGGACTTATCCGTGTCGGCACTAAAACTCCAGTCGTAGTCACCGAAAAAACCTACCGGCTTTTCATCGAAGAGTTGCCTGACGGCACCAAACGGCCGGAAGGAAGCGCTGCGCAGATCAATGTGCTAATTCGGTTTGGCGCGCCCGTGTTTGTGACGCCACCAAAACCGCAAGATAGCCTGGACATCGAAAGCTTTCACCTAACCAAAGGTGTTGTAACCATTGCGGCGAAGAACACTGGCAACCGGCACCAACTCGTGCAGGGAGTCGATCTCAGAGGCACTGACAGCGCGGGTCAGCAAGTTTATGCACTGACGCTTGCAGATCGCTATCTGCTTGCCGGAACCGCCAAGTCTTACACCACCTTTATTACTTCAGAGCAATGCGTAAAGATAAGCTCGCTAGCGCTTGAGTTCAAGACCGACAAAGTTAGCGCTTCGCAAAAGCTGGACATCAGCCGCACGTTGTGTCCGTGATGGTGCGTGGCATAGAGTCTTTTTTTCTGAACGGGTCATCGAGGCAAAAAACCTGCGCAGTCTTTTTTGCTGGCGCCCTGCTTTGCAGCATTTGCTTGGCTCCTGCCGCGTCGTCCCGGGCTGCCACGCCAGCAGACAGCGTCGTGTTGACCCCTGCGGCCGATTCCATTGTTCTTCGTGTGAGTCTGAATACCGAAGACAAAGGAGATTTTTTCATTGGCGTGACCAAGGATTTTGACTACCTTGTGAAGACGCAAGACCTCGAGACCATCGGCTTCAAAGAACCTGCCGGCACCACCCTCGTGATCGATGGCGAATCCTACATTTCCCTCAAATCGATGCGGGGCGTGACCTTCCTTGTTGACAACAGAGCATCGGCGCTGAACATCAGCGCTGACCCGACACTTTTGCCAACTCAGGCGCTCAAGCTCAGATCTGACGACCGGATCAGGGCTGTCATTTCCCACGACAACAGCGCTTTTTTCAATTACGCAATCAGCTTTTCGCACGACAGCCCCGCAGGCGGTCAACAATCGGGTTTAGCTGGCGAATTCGGCTGGCGCCTCGGAGATTACCTGCTCCTGACCAACGGCAGCACCACTCAAGAAGCTGGCCGTCAAAGCAAATTTGTTCGGCTCATGACGAGCGTGACCCGAGACGACCGCGAGAGCCTTCGGCGAACAGTGATTGGGGATTTCTTCACCCCGTCGCGCGAGTTCAACAACGGGGTGAATCTCGGTGGCATCAGCGTTTCCAAGCTGTACGGGCTAAACCCCTACTTGACCCGTTTTCCGACGCAAAGCATCAATGGCAGCGTGGCCACACCTAGTGATATCGAGGTCTATCTTGACGGGCAGAGAATTCGTAGCGAACGGATCAAGCCGGGTGAATTTGAACTTCGCGACCTCCTCGCTTACGGCGGCGCGCGCAACGTACAAGTACTGCTCCGAGACGCATTCGGACGGGTACAGGAGCTCAATTATTCTTTTTATTTCAGCGATCAGCCGCTGCAAAAAGGCCTGCATGAATACAGCTACAACCTGGGGGCAATGCGGAGAGAGTTTGGCTTAAAAAGCAACGAATATGGTCCTGCTGCGTTTTCCGCATTCCACCGGTATGGAGTCAGCGACGCGCTAACGCTTGGATTGCGAGCCGAGGGTACCAGGAGCTTCTACAACGTGGGGCCAACCGCCACAGCCGTACTGGGTAGCGCTGGCGTATTGAACGCCGCATTGTCAACCAGTTCGCTCGGTAGGGACCGCGGCGCGGCCGGTACAGTCTCTTATAACTACCAGTCCCGGCTTTGGAGTGCGGGTATGTCGCTCAGACGGGATTGGGGCCACTATGCATCGCTGGGCGATCCGCCGACCATCACCCGCCGCAACCATGAAGTGAGCCTGGCGGCGAGTTACTATCTCCAGCGATACGGCTCGGTTTCCCTTGGCTATTCGATACAGACCACGCGCGCGGAGATGCTGGCAACCACCCCCTCGGCGGCGCAACAGTTCAATATCGCTCCCGTTGGAAGCCGCCGCGTCACTTCGCTGAACTACAACGTGCCGTTGATTTCCGGAAGAGCCTCGCTGCAGGCCAGCCTGAGCCACATCAACGACGGCGAATCCAGAAACGAGGCGTTTGTTGGTTTGATCTATTTTCTGGACAGGGACTATTCCTTGGCGGCCAGTGTTCGTGGCGACAAAAATAATCATACGGAGCTTTTCCAACTGACCAAGACTCAGCCGGTTGGTGAAGGATTGGGCTATGTACTTTCAGCTGACCGTACTACCAGCCCGACCACCGAGGGTTCGCGGCTGAACTCCAAAATCCAGTACAACGCATCGGCGGCCGTTTTGCAAGGCGAGTTTGGGCGTCGTCGTGACATTGGACAGACCAGCAGCGACTACCGGGTGTCCGTGGCCGGTGGTGTCGCGTGGGTCGACGGCCAACTTGCCTTGGGCCGCCCGGTGACTGAAAGTTTCGGCATTGTGAAAGTGGGCGAAATCCCTGGGGTGGCGGTAGCTGTCAACGGCCAGCCAATTGGTCGAACCGATGCCGGTGGCAAGATTTTCGTGCCGACATTGAGTCCTTATTTCGATAACGACATCTCCATTGCTCCAGAAAGTGTGCCGATTGAATATTCAATTCCCTCTACCGTCAAAAGAGTGTCGCCCTCGCTCAGAAGCGGCACCATCGTCGACTTTGGTGTAACCAGGGTTCAGGCATTCACAGGGCACTTGAAGTCCCGGCAGGAAGGCACGACCAAGACCGTAGATCTGCAGGAGATCAGCATCAAGCTCCAAGGAAAAAAACTCACTTTGCAAACCGGGCGAGGTGGGGAGTTTTATCTTGAAAACCTCAAGGCTGGCAGCTATGCGGCGACAGCGACAGCGGGAGGCAAGCCGTGTTTGTTTGAACTGGTCATTCCCAGGTCCGAAGAAACCTTTGTCGACTTGGGAGAGTTTGTATGCGAGGCAGCGCCTCGCTGAAATGCGAAGCCCCCACAAGAAGTTATGGCCGGCAATCTACAGGGCGGAAACCGACAGCCGCATCGGCCAAGCGTAGACGCCTTGTTTCGCTGAGCTGGAGAGCACGAACCGGAAGACAAGGTCGAGCGTGGCCTTGCTCATGCCCCGGCCCTCAGGCCTGCGCGCCACCCCCCCGCCGGCCGTGTCGAGTTGCACATCATTGCCGAGACCTCGAATCAGTGTTTGACGCAGAAACTCGCCTTCACTGGCAAACATGAGCATGTAACCGCTTTGACTGTTGCTCCAGATAGCTACATGCGCAGGGCTGGGGACGTCCACATAGCCCCGGACAATATCTGCAGCGGTAACTACAACCGACGCTGGCTGCGCAAGCACTGTAAGACTCGCATGTTTCATGACGGTTGCCGTCACGGTCAGCTTGGCGTCGCTTGACCCTGCTTTGGCCAAGGCGGGGAGTAGCCCCGCTATCGCGACAACCCCCAAAAAGCCAAATGCTGCAATTTTCGCCACCATCGGGGTAAATTGGCATGGAGTCGCGTGTTCTGTATAGGCGAAGCAGGTGATAGCTGACATGATAAAAATTCCACGATTGCCTAAAATGATAGTCAATTCTATCAAAAACAATAAATATGTTTTTAAATGAAATTTGCATTTATCAATTTAATTAAAAATTAAAGGTATTTATCACGCAATACGCGCGTTTTTGTCAGCTATCTTCCAAGCAGGCAACGGGCGCGTATCGAATTCCCGACGCAGCGTATACGCGTCCCTGAGCAGCACCACAAAATTAATCTGCCATCACATCTGACAGCAAATCGCACTGCCCCGAGCTATCCAGCAATTCCCAGCCCTACGGTTGTCTGCACCTTGTTTCGTCTGAGCAAGCCGTCGACCCGACAACCTTTCCAGCGACTGTCAGCCCTATGGCCAATCAGCGGCCACCGGTTCCCTTAGCTACTTCCTTGCCCATAGGGCAACGCCTCCTGCCGGGCTTTGCCCTAGACCCGCGGGACGGTCTGGGAACTGGCGGGAGGCTTGACCGCGCTATGCGGCGGCACGCCGGCTGCCGTTGCGGCATCAGAGGGCTGTTGTGCGCGTGCCGCTGGGACATTCGCGCGATAAGCGTTGATGGACGAAAACATGAAACAACTCCTAAGTTATTGGAGTGGCGTGTAGTCATCCTCGCGTTCTAAACTTTCGCCGAACTGTTCAGGGCGCTTTTTTCGGGCGTCCCGAGCATTTCCAGACCGCTCAGCCGGCTCGGGTGCCGGCTGACAACGGCGCAGCACCACGCACGGGGGCGCAATCACAGGCCGCATCTGCGCAGTCACTTCCAGACACGAACTTCAGAAACTGCGTCAGAAAACAAAAAAAGCGGCCTTTTGATGGGCCGCTTTTTTGATGATTTCCGTCGGAACCTAATGTTCATGCGGGTTTCAAGATGGTGGTGCGAGGTAGTTGGAATCCAAACCCATCTCACGCACAGATAAGTATTTTAGCGCAAATGAACGTCATTCTGCGGCATCAGACCGTTAGGCAAACAGGATGTCCTCCGTCTCGGCCAGCGGCGCATCCTGTCGAAAACGCAGAGACCGCCCTTGTTCCTCAAAAACCGTCGTAACGTGCTGTTGCGGTAGCGAGTCCACGATTGACTGCGCCGTGGACCTATCCCCCAGGAACCCAGCAATTCGGTGCTGCTTGTTCCACTCCAATGCCCACGACCAGCATTCAGCCTGCGGGTGTCGGCGAATCGAGCATCGGAAGAAGTCTTCGGCCGTCGCAGCTTGCATTCTCATGTCCCAAGTAGAGGCCGTCTGCATGAAGCCTTTCCAGGATGCGTTCCCCCAGTCAGATCGGCGCGTGTGCAAAAACGGAAGAAATTCCCCAGGCCACCACCATCCTCGTTCCGTGTCCTTGTTGTACGTGATGAGGAAAAAGAATGCCATCAAGTGGTACCGGGCGAGTTCGAAAATCCGGTGATCATCGATCTGCGGCGAGCCGGTAAATGAAAAGTTGGCAACCAGCCCCGCCATCATTTGCCCCGACACAGTCAACTGTGCCTGACTATCCTTCACCGGTTTCTCGGTTTTGCGACTCATGCTCCCCTCGGCTTTCCGCTTTGATGAAGTGACCAGCGCATCGTCGGCAACCGGATATTTGCCAAATACGTCCGGCTGCATGGAAATTGCTGCAATGTCGTCTTCCAGTTCGGACTTGCGGGTGTTGCACGGCGAACATGTGCGCAAAATGAGGTTCCACCGCTTGTCTAATTTTCCAGTGGGTACGAACTTGCGACCAACCACATGCTCCTTGGTTGTATTGCTGGCAGTGAGCTGCACACCGCAATATGCGCAAACCGTGTTCCTCAACAGCATGGGCTTGCTAGGGTCATGCAAAATGACATCGCTGTCCTCATCTCCTTTACCCACAGCTACAGACTCCGTTTTCAGCGATCTCATTTTTCGAGACCCGCGCGTCAGTCTGTAATCATCGGTTGTGGCGGATCGTCCTGGACGCTCATATGTTCCAGGCGCCACTGCTTGAGCATCTCTCGCTCAGCAACGGTGATCGCGCTATCCGAAATCGGGTCGCAGTACTTGAGGCATATGTTTTGCCATCCTGCGTCATGCGTGTGAAACCCTGAATCGAAAAGCTCTTCCAACTCCTCAGCAGCCTTAGTAGCAGCCGCAGCAGCGGTCGGCTCATCTCGAAGACTATCGTAGAGGACCATAATCCCCAACTGATAGAGATCTTCTGGCGATTCTCGTTCAACGTCCTTGCCATCATCTAGATCGAAAAGCAGGCCGCGAATGTGATCCCCGCCAACCGCCAAGATGTTCTCCAACTTCTTGAGCAAGATACGTTTGCCCGAGATGTTGGCAGCACGCAGACGATCTTCAAACGCCTCCGGGAATGCTGCCCGGTGATAACGAGCGGCCAGCCAACGCTGAAGAATCACAGCACCACGCCCGTCCAGCCACATATCCCGGCGGGGGTCCGTCTCAAACAGCACCGGTTTACTGATTGGTCGCTTGCCGGTCGCCATCAACTCCAGCGCCACCGCCCCTTCTGCTGTTTGGTACTCAATATGAAGGCGCCGAGCAGTCTTGCCGTAGGAATCTCCACCCAGCTTATCAATGCGCCTGCCCACGATGATTTCGGATTCAGGCTCCTTTTCGGCTACTGCAGTCAGATCACAGTCGTGTGAAATGACGACCACAACGGTAGCACCCGGATTTTCTGGATGCTGAAGGTTGAGCGCTTTAGCTGCTTCGTCGGTTAGTGCATCACCTTGCCGCCACGAAAACTTCCGATCGGTATCTGCCATTCACAGATCCCTCACGCATCTTCATGTAGATGCGGTGTGCCGAAATCACTGGCAGCCATTGCGGGTTTTGGTCGTCCTGCCAAGCGTGAGGCAAGGCGCTGACGTTGTTGTGACTCGCGTGACAGCGTACCGACGAGCGCATGCGCCAATTCAATGACATTGCCCCCCTCTCCAACGGACTCCAGGAGGGATTGACCACCGCTGACCTTCCGGCGCAAGGCCCCTTGCGTCACATCAATCCCAGACTCCAGGAAAACGTCTGCAGCCTGTGCAAATTCGGAAAGCCGTTGGGCATTGCGAGGGGAGAGCGCACCCCCCTTAAGCCACTCATGAACAGCTTGCCGAGACACGCCAAAAATTCTGGACAACTCAGTGACCGATATTTTCAACACCTGGCGAATGTGGGTGATGTCCCCGGCAGCGGAAGTTGCGGCATCAGTCGCCACAACTTGGGAACCTTCAAATTCGATTTGGTTGATGCTCCAGTTCGCGGTTGCAGAACTGGCGTGAAGATACATTGGCGTCAGCAAGCCCAATGTCCCCGCGACGCAATAGCTGAGAATTCGCCCTTGGAAAGCATTCCCGCTATGAACCACCTCATCAGCGTGATCGTCGATTTTGGCGAACGTGGTTGCCCTAACCGCCAGTTGTGAGGGGCCGTCTACCTGATAGGCTGCATACATCTTGTATTACCTCCCTCTTTATGTTTTCCATGCGGCAATAGCAGTCGGCGTCACGATTGCATCGAACGCCATGCCAATGCGGCTGCGTAACATTTTCAGCTGCAATTTAATGGCATCCAATTCAAATAGGTGACGCCCCTCGATCGAGGCGTCAGTATCGACGATGGCATGCACGCCATTGATCGATTTGAACCGTTCGGCAATGTTAACGCCTATGGGTTGAAGGTCCATGGGGAAACCCAGTGGCCCAGCCTGAATGATCGTTCGTGCCAGCACTACGCATTCGGCAGTACGGATATGCGTTTCGGTAAACGAATGTGACACTTGCACATCGTCAGGCAACTTGCTGCTTAGCCCCAAAACTCCTGGCACCAAATAGTCGGCAAGACCTGCCTCCCCATTGGGGGGAACGATAGCGTCAAGATACCGCAGTCCTATCCTTTCAGAGTGCGCGAGCGTCACACACTCATGGACGATGCCCAATCCCTTGATGAATTCATCCGCAAATGTCTCAAACGTGTCGTATTCCGTCGTCTGAAAAGAAAGCGCATTTTGCTCGACGATAAACCCCTTGGTATTGTCAGTACTGAAGAACATCAGCCGCTCGACCTGTTCAACGACAGGAGGGTTTTGCGCTTGCGATGCGTCCCCGATCTGCGGCATCAAATTGAAGGCCATCGACACACCTTTTTTGAAGTCGGGGTATCCCACCTTTCGCATCCGATCCTGGATATCCGCAGCATAGGACCCCAGCCGGAGGACCGGATTGTGTCTGGCCTGGGCGATGGCGAAGTACACCGGCGCGCTCTTCATTTTTTCACCCATAGCAACTCTCCACTTGACATACGACTTGACAGTTTACACTTTATTTGACAGGTGGCGGGATAAATCTGGTCGTACCTAGGGAAAGCACCAGAGCCCTGGCAGCGCTCAGCGAATCGGTCCCTGGTCAGCGACCAAAAAAGAAGCCCAGTAGTGCAAGAAAGATCAGGATCAAGACCACCGATCCCATGCCATTGCCAGACTTTCGCCCATCACCGTCAGTAGGCTGGTTGTCCAGACGCTCCGGTAGGAGATTCCGGTTCCTGGAATGCCAGCGTTGCCGGTGACCTTGTCGCCACGCACGTTGATGGACGCTCCCTTGCCGCCGACGGTCCACGACGTGCCGGACTTGCTCAGGTTGAGCGTCAGCCTCCTGAAGATGCGGATGCGTTTCTGAAAGCGGAATCCCATGTAGTCTCTCCCTGGCTTAGCAACTCATCACGCACCCTCGATACATATTTTATGTATGGAGAATGTCATGGAGAACAAGCCCTGTGCGGCGTGCGGCCAGCTTTTTCAACCACGTCCTCAAATCCCACAGCAATCTTACTGCTCAGCACCTGATTGCCAGCGCGAGCGCCGCAGGCAGTGGCAGCTCCTCAAGCTGCAGACTGACCCGGACTACCAGGACAACCAAGCTCGAGCGCAGCAAGCATGGACTCAGCGCAATCCCGACTACTGGCGCGAATACCGCGAGTCCCACCCAGAGTAAGTCGAACGCAATCGCGCTCTGCAACAGGGGCGCAACACCAAAGCCATGGTTGGCCCAATTGCAAAGATGGACGTGTCAAATACCGTGATTCCCCTGCCATCCGGGATTTATCACCTCAGTTTGGTCACAGATGTCGGAATTGCAAAGATAGACGTCTGGACGGTTGAAATCACAGTGCACGCCTGCCGGTGCGCTGCACACGTCGAAATTGCAAAGAGATGACGTGATCGGCAAATTGGACAGAACCGAATACCGTATGGTCCATATGCGCTCTCCGCACAACCTGCATGAAATTCAAATGCGGCCTTCATATTTGTAAAGCACCAGCTTGCCTTGAAGACCACTGCGATATGAAGGCGAGATTTCGAGAGTCAACTTTTCAGATGAACTGGGGCGATCGGGACATATGGAACAAGTCGGATCAAGCGATGCCGGGGTAGAACCACCGGCCCTGCTGCGCGCCGTGGAATACGTTCGGATGTCGACCGAGCACCAGCAGTACTCCACCGAGAATCAGGCCGACAAGATCCGTGAGTACGCTGCCCGACGCGGCATTGAGATCGTCCGCACCTACGCCGATGCCGGCAAAAGTGGTCTGCGCATCGAAGGCCGCGCATCCCTGCAGCAGTTGATCAAGGACGTCGAAAGCGGTTCAACCGACTTTTCGATCATTCTGGTCTATGACGTCAGCCGGTGGGGTCGGTTCCAGGACGCGGACGAAAGCGCGTACTACGAGTACCGGTGCCGACGTGCCGGCATTCAGGTCGCCTACTGTGCCGAGCAGTTTGAGAATGACGGCTCCCCGGTGTCCACCATTGTCAAGGGCGTCAAACGGGCGATGGCCGGTGAGTACAGCCGCGAACTGTCCGCCAAGGTGTTCGCCGGGCAGTGCCGACTGATTGAGCTCGGCTACCGCCAGGGTGGACCGGCTGGGTATGGATTGCGCCGCGTGCTCATTGATCAGAGCGGATCCATCAAAACTGAACTGGCCGGGGGTGAGCACAAGAGCCTGCAGACCGACCGCGTCATTCTCATGCCCGGGCCAGAAGATGAAATCCGCACCGTCAACCTCATGTACCACTGGTTCATTGATGACGGCCTGGTCGAGTCCGAGATCGCCGGTCGCTTGAATGGCATGGCGGTGCGTACTGACCTCGACCGTGAGTGGACCCGCGCCACAGTACACGAGGTGTTGACGAACGAGAAGTACATCGGCAACAACGTCTACAACCGAATTTCCTTCAAGCTCAAGAAGCTGCGGGTGGAAAACACGCCCGACATGTGGATCAAGAAGGAAGGTGCCTTCGAGTCCATCGTGCCGCCTGATGTGTTCTACACCGCGCAAGGCATCGTCCGGGCCCGAGCGCACCGTTATACCAATGACGAGTTGATCGAGCGCTTGCGGTCCCTGTACCAAAACCGGGGATTCCTGTCCGGTCTGATCATCGACGAGACCGAGGGCATGCCGTCGACCTCGATCTACACCCACCGTTTCGGCAGTTTGGTGCGCGCCTATCAAATGGTGGGCTTCACGCCCGATCGCGATTACCGATATCTAGAAACCAACAAGTTCCTGCGCCGCTTCCATCCAGAGATCGTCAACCAGACCGAGAGCCAGATCGCCAGTCTGGGTGGCTTCGTGCGACGCGACCCCGCCACTGACCTGCTCCGGGTCAATGACGAATTCAGCATCTCGCTGGTGCTGGCGCGGTGCCAAACCCCGGAGAGCGGCCGGCATCATTGGAAGGTGCGATTCGACACCAGTTTGGCGCCGGACATTACCGTGGCGGTCCGGCTTGACCATGCCAATCAAGCTGCCTTGGACTATTACCTGTTGCCACATTTGGACTTTGGGCAGTCACGCATTAGTCTGGCCGAGCGCAACCCGGTCGAATTCGAAAGCTACCGCTTCGACAGTCTGGACTATTTGTACGGGATGGCGGAGCGCACCCGGTTGAGGAGAGCGGCATGACGAAAAAGATGGAGCCTGGTGAGATGCGGATGATTCCCATCGACCTGATCGATGTGCTCAATCCCAGAGAGCGTAACAAGGGGGTGTTCGACGAAATAGTTGGCAACATCAAGGCGATCGGCCTGAAAAAGCCAATCACCGTGACGCCACGTCCAGGGCCAGACGGTACCGAGCGCTTCCTCTTGATCTGTGGCGAAGGCCGCATGAAAGCGTTCCGGTCTCTGGGCGAGAAAACCATTCCTGCCTTGGTTGTGACAGTCAGCGATGAAAACGCTTACATCATGAGTTTGGCCGAGAACATCGCCCGCCGCCAATACCGACCGCTGGAACTGCTCGCCGGTATTGAGCAACTCCGCGACCAAGGCTACGACAAAAAGGTCATCGCCCAGAAGACAGGCCTGACTGCGGAATACGTTCAGGGCATCCTGTTGCTCTTGAAAAACGGTGAGGAACGTCTGCTCGTTGCTGTGGAAAAGGGGCGCATTCCCCTGAACGCAGCCCTGACCATCTGCGGCGCAGGCGACGACGACAAGGCCATTCAGGCCGCGCTCCAGGACGCCTACGAATCCGGCAAGCTGCGCGGCAACCGACTGATCCAGGCTCGGCGCGTTATCGAGCGTAGGCAAACACTGGGCCGCTCTGTGGAGCGTGGTACGCCACGCAAGTTGCCAGACGTCACGACGTCCAGTCTGGTCAGGACCTACCAAAAGGAAGTTGATCGCCAAAAGCGGATGGTGAAAAAGGCGGAGATCGGCCAACAGCGACTTCTGTTTGTCGTCAGTGCCATGCGCGAACTGCTGGCTGATGAGAACTTCACCACTCTGCTGCGCGCCGAGGGCTTGGATTCGCTGCCGAAATACCTCGCTGAGCGTGTCTGGTTAGGGGGACGCGCCGCATGACCAAGGTGTCCCTTGGCTTCAATCTTGAGCCGCTGACCGTGCCCGTCGACAAAATCTTGCCGTCCCGCAAGACGCCCATGGGCGTGGCCACGTCAAAAAAGTTCATGCAGATCCGCTCGTCGATTCAGGAAATCGGGCTGATCGAACCCTTGTCGGTGGGACCGGCGGATCCCAAGACGGGCCAGCACATCCTGCTCGATGGCCACATTCGTCTGATCGCGTTGCGGGAGTTGGGCTTTGGCGAGGTGCAGTGCCTGGTGGCCACGGATGACGAGAGTTACACGTACAACAGTCGCAGCAACCGACTGTCCACGATCCAGGAACACTACATGATCCGGCGCGCGATTCAGCGCGGCGTCACGCCGGAGCGACTGGCCAAGGCACTCAACGTTGACCCCCGCACGATTACGCGGAAGATGGCTTGTAGCCTTACTTGCGCTGTTGTTCCACCGTGTTAATCGTAAATCGATATTCTGGCACGCCCCAAAGAGCTATCTTGGCAAATCCAAGGGTTACAAGCGGAATCTAAAGGCGAACTGGACCCGGTTTTGGAAAGGCCGTTTCTCCCGCATAGTTGGCACTGAAGCTGGAACCATCTTCATCCGCTTTGGGCACTGTACCGACAGCCATGACCCGGCCAGGTACGGTCATTCGACCTCAACGTCGAGAATTACGGAATCAGGCCACAGAGCGGTTATCGAATTAATCGCAATGAAGGTCCAAAGTGCTGCTGCACCTCGCGGCTGACGGCTATTGGGAGGTCCAAATGGCAAGCGGCAGGATAGAGCCAATTGAGTTAATTCAAATTTTTCACAATTGACTCAACGGCAATTTGCTCTGCGCCGAAAAACGAATGGAATCCGAAAGGACCACATGGCCCACCAATCGGGGACTTACCAGCTTCTACCCAGGACACCGTAACGCTTGGTGCACTAATTTGCTTTGCCAATCCATCAATACTTCCTGCCGATGAAACTTTACATTCGTCCTTCGTGTTTTCGACGATGAAGACTGGTTTCGCATACTTTACCTTCGCTACCAACTCCATTCCCGGCCCCTGTGTATGTGCTGGACTAACCAATGAATAGGACGAGACTGGCAACTCAGGCATGGCAGCAAGTGCGGCAACGGCGATTGCACCATTTGAATGTCCCACAGCATGAATCGGCTTTTGGAACTTGGCTGATATGGGAGCAATAACGGCTTTGATGTCGGTTGCAAACGCGGGGGTGTTTCTGAATTGCGGTGTAAGTCCTTCTTTATCAAGATGGTCTGATGGTGCGTCCACAAGAAACGTTGCGTACCCAAGTGCCCAGTAGAACTCTCGAGAGCGTGAAGTGAAACTAAACGAGCGGTCCAGTTTGTCGTCAGCGCCTATAGATAAAACGCTGTTGCCACCCACGAACAATACGACACCAGCTTTGGCACTGTCAGGTATCTTCGCCACAATCTTGATGCTGACACCGCGCTCGGATATTGCCGTTAAGGTTTCTTCACCTGGTTGTTGTTTGAGAACCAGTTTTACCCTTTCAACATTGCGTTTCTCGGCAGGTGGTAGAAACTCATCAGCGTCATCGTAGCGAGGTACGACAATAAGAGCCTTGTCTTGAGCAAACGCAAATGTGCAAAGCTGGCTCATTAACCACAAGCCGACTATCAATTGCGCAAATTTGGACACCATTTTCACTCCTTGTACGAACTATTGAAGGTCTACCTTGGGGTCAAATCTGAGGTCTGAACTTCGCCTTTTGGCACTCGAAAAGTTGGCAAAATGATAATCTATCAGCTTTGTGAGTGAGCTAGACCAAGTGGGTTGCGAAGTCATTCGACGGGCAACAGCCCATCAGAGGTAATCGGCGCCAAAATACTGATGAGTGGTCCCGCTCGCAAGGCAGTTATTCACGATTGAAATACGAATTTCGGCGCTGGGCACACTGTGAACGGCCCTAGCGGACCAGGAGCTGACACTCAGCCCTCAGCAGACATTGGGAGCCGTTGGAATTAGGGTTCGTACTGAGTTTTCGGCGCGACCCAACTCTTTGGATGCTGAACTACGTTCTGAATGAGATTCGTTGCTTGAAGAACGAAGACATCCATATTCACTTGACCCGGGATGTTCTCGCCGCAAGCAAGGCTTCGTGCCCTATCAATTAC
>JANPFZ010000108.1:0-6112 GCA_031423655.1 Polaromonas sp. | reverse complement strand
GTTGGCATCGAGGGTATAGGGAACGACGAGGCGCGGCACGGTGACGCCATCGGTTCGCTCAACGTTCATCCACAGCGGCAGGTCGTCGCCGTAGTAGTCGCTGTCGTAGTCAAGCTGGCCGTCGTCGGCTACCAGTCGCCGGGTATTCGGGCTGTCGCGGCCGGTGTACCAGCCCAGCGGACGCTGCCCCGTCAGCGCTTTGATCGCATCGAGCGCCAGGCGCATGTGCTCGCGCTCGACCGCTTCATCGACATGCTGGTAGCTGATCCAGCGCCAGCCGTGACAGGCGATCTCATGGCCCAGTTCGACGAAGGCGGCGCACACGTCCGGGTGGCGTTGCAGGGCCATGCCGACACCGAAAACCGTCAATGGCAGCTGGCGTTTTTCAAATTCGCGCAGAATTCGCCAAACGCCCGCGCGTGCGCCATATTCGTAGATGCTTTCCATGCTCAAATGCCGGTCGGCGAAGGAGGGTGGGTTGAATATTTCGGATAAAAACTGTTCCGATCCGGCATCGCCATGCAGCACCGAATTTTCGCCGCCTTCCTCGTAGTTCAGCACAAACTGCAGCGCGATGCGCGCCTGGCCGGGCCAGGCCGCATGAGGCGGTTGGCGACCATGACCGACGAGATCGCGCGGGTAAGCAGGTAGCGGTGAGGGCTGCTCTTTACTCATGGTCTTGTATTTAGGAGGTGCGGTGGGTGCGGTAGCTGGACGTCGGCGCCGTGCATGCATTCATCTTACTGGCTGGGAAAATGCCTGTAACGCTGGTCCCCTTACACTTTTCGAATTCAAGGAACCCCCATGAGCCTGAGCACCCATGTACTCGACACCATGCACGGCTCGCCGGCAGGCGGTATGCAGGTGCAGCTTTTCACCTTGCTGAACCAGCAGCCAGTGCTGGTCAAAAGCTTTGCGCTGAATAGCGATGGCCGCGCCCCCGACGGACTGCTGTACGACAGCGCCAGCCTGCGGGCCGGTAGCTACCGGCTGGTGTTTGACGTAGCTGCTTATTTCCGCGCGAAAGGCGTCGATCTGCCCGAGCCGCCGTTTCTGGACAAGGTCACGCTCGACTTCGGCGTGGCTGATGTCAGCCAGCACTACCATGTGCCGCTGCTGGTCAGTCCCTGGAGTTATTCGACTTACCGGGGGAGCTGAATTTGCAGCGGCTTTTGTCATCGGCTGGTCACCGCTGGCGGGCATCATGGTGAGTCGTCTCTTTGACCTCTATCGTCTTTCATCAGGCATCCAGTGATCTCAAAATCCAAAACTCCTTTCATCCGGCGCGCAGCCGCCGTGTTGTCGCTTACCGCACTGGCGTGGTCGTCCACTGCCGCCCTCGCGCAGGCTCCCGCTGCCTACCCTGACCGTGCCGTAAAAATCGTCGTGCCCTTTGCGCCCGGCGCGGGCACCGACGCGATGGCGCGGCTGGTTGCGCAAAAGCTCGGCGAGGTGATGGGCGCCAGCTTCGTGGTCGAAAACCGCACCGGCGCTTCGGGCGCCATCGGCACGCAGTTTGTTGCGCAGGCGCCGGCCGACGGCTACACGCTGCTGCTGGTGGCGTCGCCGTTCACCACCGTGGCGGCGTCATTGCCCAGCGCTGGCTACGACCCGCTGAAACAGTTTGCCCACGTTGGCATGATCGCCAGCGGGCCGCTGGTCTGGGCAACCAATGCGCAGGTGCCGGCCCGTGACATGAAAGAGCTGGTGGCGTTGGCGAAATCAAAACCGGGCGCGCTCAACTACGGCTCGGCCGGCGCGGGCGGCGTCAATCATCTGGTGCTGGAGCTGCTCAAATCTCGCACCGGCACCTTCATCACGCACATTCCCTACCGCGGCATAGCGCCGGCCACGATGGACATGATTGGGGGGCAGATTCAACTGGTCACCGGAACGATTCCGGCTCTGCTGCCTTTCATCAAAGACGGCCGCGTCAAAGCGCTTGCCGTGACCAGCGCCAAACGCTCCAGCGCGTTGCCCGATGTACCCAGCATGGCCGAGTCAGGTCTGTCGGGCTTTGACGTGGTGAATTATTTTGCGATTTCAGCACCAGCGGGCACACCGGCGTCCATCATCAATGCCCTGAACGCCGCCATCAACAAGGTCGTGCAGATGCCGGATGTGGCGGCGCGTTTCAGGCTCGATGCGGTGGACGCGGCGGAAGGCTCGCCGGCTCAGATGGCCAGGTTTATCGAAGCCGACTACGCCGCGTGGCGCAAGGTGGTGAGCCTGCAGAACCTGAAGGTTGAGTGATGGTAGGAGATTCACGGGCTTCGAAAGCGCTTTCAGACCGATTCTTGTAGCCTTTTAGGCCGCTAGCCCAGGTAAAACTTGCGCAAATAGCTATAAAAAACATAGCAGATAGAACGGTCGCATCAGAATTGCAAACAGGGGCCGCGGGACTGGCTTTGCCAGACCGCAGGCGCCGGGCTGCGAGACGCAGCCCTTCTGAGTGCCTTCCAAGCCTGCACTGGCAGGCTCGGAGCCGCGGCACACAGCCCCTCGGGGGGCAGGGAGCTACACGGAGTGAGCGACCCTGGGGCTCTGGTTTTTCCGCCGGGCCGCCCCAAGGAAAAATGCACCCCCTCGGGGGGCAGCGAACCACACGAAGTGGGGAGCGTGAGGGTCTAGCTCTGCCCCTCAGTCAACGTATCGAGCTGAAACTTCCCGCTCACATGCCACAGCCAGGTATCGGTGTAGACCACCTTGCCCAATTTTGTTGGTGCCGGAAATGGCGATGCGCTGCGAATCGTGCGTTCGATCTCGGCGATCACTTCGGGCGCATGTTTGGGCGCGCGCAGCCAGTCGAGACGCGTCACGCGGCCGGTTTTGTCGATTTCTACATTCAGCACGCCAACGGCGTAGAGCAGCGGCGGCATCTTTCCCTTGTAAATGCGGCTGGAGTTCAGGCCATACAGATGACTGGCACCGTCTTCGCGGTAAGCGCGCTGCGTGCTGGCGTTTGAGCTTCGCGCCGACCCGCGAGACGCTGCGACCGGCCCGGTCACCCCCGCTGCATCGGGTTGGGGCGGTGCCACTTTCGGGCTGATGTCGCCCGGTGGTGCGGTCTTGCAGGCGCTGACGACGGCTGCAGCGGCTGTTGACGCAAGCGCCAGCAACCAAAAGCGACGGGCGGACGGAACGGTGTTTTCTGTTGTCATGGCTAGGGCCTTTCTGGGCTTTAATTTTTGCCGGATGCGGTTGAGCCTGAATTGCCCCGGGCAGCTTGCAGACTTCGCAGCGGTGACATTTTGCACAAGATTGCGTATTTCTGGCTTATTCTGTGGCGTTGCCGCGTCACACATGAACCCCAGCCCCAGCAGCCCTGCCTTCACCTCCCCGCTCATGCGCGAGTTCTTCGGCCGCCTGGCCCACGAGCCCGCCGTGCTTGTCAGCGTGGCGTCAACGGCAGGCTCGGCACCCCGCGAAACCGGCGCCTGGATGGCAGTCTTTGCCCATGCGCAGGTGGGCACGATTGGCGGCGGCCATGTTGAGTTCGAAGCCATCGCACGGGCGAACGCGCAACTCGCAGGCACCGCGCCGACAGGCGACAGAGTAGTGCAACGCTTTGCACTCGGCCCCGCGCTGGGCCAGTGCTGCGGCGGCGTCATGCAATTGCGTTTTGAACGTGTCAGCGCGGCCGACGCACCGGCGCTGGCAACGCGGCTCGGCAGCGATTGGCACCGCCAAGCCCGACCCGTGGCGCTGTTTGGCGGCGGCCATGTCGGTGCGGCGCTGGTCCGCGTGCTGTCAACGCTGCCCTTTGTTTTGACCTGGATTGACAGCCGCTACGGCGTGTTTCCCGCGCAGCTGCCCGAGGGCGTGGTTTGCGAGCAATCCGACCCGGTTCATGCCGCAGTGCGTGATGTGGCGCCGCAGTCGCGCGTGCTCATCATGAGCTTCAGCCACGCCGAAGACCTGGACGTGCTGGCTGCGTGTCTGCTGCGCCAGCGCGAGCAGGGCGACTTGCCCTACATCGGATTGATCGGCAGTAAAACAAAGTGGGCGACTTTCCGGCATCGGCTGGAAGCGCGCGGTTTTACCGCAGAAGAATTGGCGCATGTCACCAGCCCGATTGGCGTGCCGGGCATCACGGGCAAAGAGCCTGAAGTGATTGCTGTCGCCGTCGCGGCCCAGCTCTTGCTGGAAGGATAGACTCAAGCCGAAAAGGTCGCAGCGGAGCCGGGGCGCTAAAAAAAGCGTCTCTTGTTCGTGGCCAAATGTCTGCTCAGAGCGCCCGCAGTGGTGAGCAGCCCGACAGGATTTGTATGGAAAGCTACCTTCTCGACTGGGCCAACCTGCTGCTGCGATGGGCCCATGTCGTCACCGCGATTGCCTGGATTGGCGCTTCGTTTTACTTTGTCTTCCTCGACTCCAGCCTGACCCCGCCGGTCGACGAAGCCTTGAGAAAAGAGGGCGCGACCGGCGAGCTGTGGGCCGTGCACGGCGGCGGGTTTTATCACCCGGTCAAATACGCCGTGCAACCACCGCAGTTGCCGACAAATCTGCACTGGTTTTATTGGGAGAGCTACACCACCTGGCTGACGGGCTTTGCGCTGTTTACGATTTCCTATCTGTGGAATGCCAGCACTTACCTCATCGACAAATCGCGCATGGACTGGTCGCCCGGCATGGCGATTGCGGTCGCGCTGTCGTTCTTGCTGGTGTTCGGCGTGCTGTATGACGCGGTGTGTGAAATTTTCGGCCGGCGCAAGCACGGCGACCGAATCGTCGGGGTGTGCGTGGCCGTGCTGGTGTGCGTGGCGTCCTACCTGGCTTGCCAGTGGTTCGCAGGGCGCGCGGCGTTTCTGTTGGTCGGCGCCATGATGGCGACCGCCATGAGCGCCAACGTGCTGCTGTGGATCATTCCCGGCCAGCGCAAGGTAATCGCCGCCATCAAGGCCGGCCAACCCGTCAACCCATTGCACGGCCAGCGCGGCAAGCAGCGCAGCGTTCACAACACCTACTTCACGCTGCCGGTGCTGTTCGCGATGCTCAGCAACCACTACAGTTTTACCTACAGCCATCCGCAAAACTGGCTGGTGTTGATTTTGATGATGGCCGCCGGTGCGGCGATTCGCCAGTTTTTTGTGCTGCGCCACGGCTACAAGCTGGGCCGCAACCGGCATCCGCTGCCCTACGCGCTGGGGGGCTTCGCCGTGATCATCGGCGCCATCGTCTGGATAAAGCCTGTCGCTCCTGATTTGATAGCTGGTTACGCAGGTAATACGGGGTCTGATGGCATAAAAGGTTATCAACAGGTACAAAACGTGCTGGAACAGCGCTGCTACCCCTGCCACGGCGCGCAGCTGCAGATGAAAAACGTCCGGCTCGATTCACCGCAGCTCGCCCGGCAGCATGCGCAGGCGATTTACCAGCAGGTGGTGGTGACGCGCATCATGCCGATCAACAACGCCACCGGCATCACCGAGGCGGAACGCGGGCTGCTCAAACAGTGGTTTGAGGCCGGCGCGCCGACATCACCGTAAGCGCCTTCTGCCAGCGGCTAGTCAGGACAAGCTCTTAATCCGCCAACGCCTTCATCTCCGCATACAAATCGGCTTTCCCCTCAAACCCGATGCCGACCAGGTCCGGCATGGTGATGTGGCTGTCCGTGACGCGCACGCCGTCGGGGAAGCCGCCGTAGGGCTGAAATAAATCCGGGTAGCTTTCATTGCCGCCCAGGCTCAGGCCCGCTGCAATGTTCAGCGACATCTGGTGCCCGCCGTGCGGAATGCAGCGGCGCGGCGACCAACCGTGGGACTGGATGACTTCCAGCGTGCGCTGGTATTCGCACAGGCCGTATGACAACGCGCAATCAAACTGCAGCCAGTCGCGGTCAGGCCGCATGCCGCCGTGGCGAATCAAATTGCGCGCATCCTGATGGCTGAACAAATTTTCCCCGGTGGCCATGGAGCCGGGATAAAAATCAATCAGGGCGGCCTGCAGCGAGTAGTCGAGCGGGTCGCCCGCTTCTTCGTACCAGAACAGCGGAAATTCGCGCAACATCTTGGCGTAGGCAATCGCGGTTTCCAGATCGAAGCGGCCGTTGGCGTCAACTGCCAGCCGACCTGCGCTGCCGACTTCTTTGAGCACGGCTTCAATCCTTGCG
>JANPFZ010000107.1:0-4276 GCA_031423655.1 Polaromonas sp. | reverse complement strand
GAGGCCGTGCGCCGCCATGCGCTGGTACGGCCCGATGTGGGCTTTGCCATCTGGCAAGAAGGCAAGCTGGTCGAGCAGTGGCGCGCCTGCACCGGCCCTGCCGCGCACACCCAGCGGCTGTCTGACGTGCTGGGCAGCGAGTTTGCAGACCAGTCGATTGACGTGCTGTATGAAAGCGCCGCGCGGCGGGCCGATGGTCTGCCCGCCGTGCGGGTGTGGGGCCGTGCCGGCATTCCTGATGCAGCCCGGTCGCGGGCCGACCAGCAGTTTGCGTATGTCAATGGCCGGCATGTGCGCGACAAGGTGCTGACCCACGCCGCACGCAGCGCCTACCAGGACGTGCTGCACGGCCACCGGCAGCCGGTGTATGTGCTGTTCGTCGAGATTGATCCGGCGCGGGTTGATGTCAATGTCCATCCGACCAAGATCGAGGTGCGCTTTCGTGACAGCCGCGAGGTGCATCAGGCGGTTCACCATGCGACGAACAATGCGCTTGCGTTGCCACGATCAGCAATGGCATTGAATCAGGCAGCGGAAAGCGGCGCCGCAGCGACGCCGTCCGCCTTCGAGTTTCTCAAGCAAAACAGGCCTGCAGCCGATGCAATATGGGCGCAACCAGCTATTACTTTCATAGCATCGAGTGGCAACCGGGTGTCTGACTTCGAAGCGCTGTGGCCCGCATGGAAGGGCGCCAGCGCGGCGACTGACCCCAGCGCTGCCACCAACAGCCACAGCGACGGGCAAGCACCCGGCCACAGCACAGGTAACATCGCGCCGCAAGGCGCACCCGACCAGGGCGACTGGCCCCTCGGCCGTGCCATCGCCCAGTTGAAGGGCATCTACATCCTTGCCGAAAACGCACAGGGTCTGGTCATCATCGACATGCACGCCGCGCACGAACGCATCGTTTATGAACGTCTGAAAAGCCAGATGCAAACGGCCAGTATCGCCAGCCAGCCGCTGCTGATTCCGGTCACTTTCGCGGCCAGCCCGCACGAAGTGGCCACAGCCGAAGTACACACCGACACGCTTGCTGTGCTGGGCCTGGAGATCACGCCGTTTTCAGCCAGAACGCTGGCCGTGCGCGCGGTGCCCACCAGCCTGATGCAGGGCGACGCGGTGGAACTCGCCCGAGGCGTGCTGGCCGAGCTGGCGCAGCATGATGTCAGCACCGTGATTCAGCGCGCACAAGACGAGCTGCTGTCCACCATGGCCTGCCACGGCGCGGTGCGGGCCAACCGCAGGTTGACGCTCGAAGAAATGAACGCCCTGCTGCGCCAGATGGAAGCCACCGAGCGCTCGGACCAGTGCAACCACGGCCGGCCCACCTGGCGGCAGATCAGCATTCGGGAGCTCGATTCGCTGTTTATGCGCGGGCGATAGCGAACAGCGAAAGTGCCAGCGCCAGGGTTTTTGGCGCGGTTGTAAAGCCTGCCCACCCCTGTCAACCGCAAGCTTTACCGACCGTTCACTGGGAGGCACTAAACTTTTTTGCCGCACCGCCGTCACAGTCAGATATTTGAACTTGTCCGTTATCAGCCTTGATCGCACATGAAACGCTGGCATATTTTTTCTTCTTTGGCTGCTATCTGCACTGCGCTGGCGCTACTGGCCAGCTGCGCCACGCTCGACGAAAAGCAACGCGCCTGGATCTTCCAGCCCAGCGACCGCAGCTGGGGCGCTGGCACACTGGCTGCCGAGGGCATGAAAGATGTCTGGATAGCCTACACCCCCAAAGAAGGTCGCCAAAGCGACAAGACCGTTCGCCTGCACGGCCTGTGGCTGGCTGCCGACCAGCCCGCCAGCAGCAAAACGCCGGTACTCTTGTACCTGCACGGCGCGCGTTACAACGTGACGGGTTCGGCGCCCCGAATCCGACGCATGCAGGAACTCGGTTTTGGGGTACTGGCGATTGACTACCGCGGTTTTGGCAAAAGCACGGCGCTGTTGCCGTCGGAGGCGTCTGCGTATGAAGACGCCCGCGCCGCATGGGACTGGCTGGCGCTGAAGTACCCCAACAACCCGCGTTACATTTTTGGCCATTCGCTGGGCGGCTCGATTGCAATCAATTTGGCCAGTGAAGTGGCTGACGAGCGCGGCACCATCGTCGAAGGCACCTTCACCTCGATTGCCGACGTCGTCAGCACGTCTGATTGGGGTTGGGTGCCGCTGTCGATGCTGATCACCCAGCGCTTCGATGCGGTGAACAAAGTAAAAAGCATAGGCTCACCGCTGCTGGTGGTTCACGGTGGCGAGGACCGCCTGATACTGCCCCGCCTGGGCCAGAAATTGTTCGAAGCTGCGGCTGAGCCGAAGCAGTTTCTGCTGGTTGAAGGTGGCTCTCACCACAACACCAATCAGGTCGGGCAACCGCAATATCGGCAGGCGCTGGCCGAACTGATGGGCATACGGCATGCGCCTGGCGTGCTGCAGTCGAGCATCAACGCAGAATAGTTCGCTGCACAGCCCGGCCGGATTGGCCGCCACCGGCCCTTGCCGCACCAGCCCTTCAGCTCAAAAATCAGAGGCAATCTGCTACCCTCATACGGATGTGGTCATCCGTTCCGAAAACTTATGCCAACCCGGTCTCGCCGTCCCCCGTGATGACGCCTGCAGCCATGTCGCCAGGTCTGATCGTGCTGATACTGTCGATGCTGCTGGGCATTCAACCGGTCACCACCGATCTCTACCTGCCCGCGCTGCCCGCCATGACGACGAGCTTTAACGCGCCCACGTCGCAGGCGCAGCTCACGCTCAGCGCGTTGCTGCTGGCATTTGGCTGCTCGCAACTGGTCTGGGGCCCGCTGTCTGACCAATTCGGTCGCCGCCCGATTTTGCTGTGGGGGCTTGCCGCCCACACGCTGGCGTCTATCGGCAGCGTGCTGGCGCCTTCCATGGCACTGCTGATTGTCTGGCGTGCGGTGCAGGGTGCCGCGATGGGCGCTGCGGTGATGGCAGCGCGCGCGATTGTGCGAGACCTGTATCTGCCGGCCGATGGCGCCCGCATCATGTCCAAAGGCTTGAGCGGGCTTGGCGTGCTGGCCGGCCTCAGCGCCCCGCTGGGCGCGTTGCTGGCCGAGTGGTTCGGCTGGCGCGCCGCGTTGATGGCTATCGCCATTTTTGGCGGCTGTGCGCTGACCATGATCGCGCTGCGCTTCAAGGAAACAGTACGGCAGAAAAATCCCCACGCGCTGCGACCTGCAACGCTGGTTCGTACGTGGAGGCAAATCGTCAAAAACCCGACTTTTCTGGCGTTCTCGGCCCTGTCGGCGGCTTCGTATGCCGGTCTCTTCACTTTTCTCGCAGCCTCATCCTTCGTCTTCATCAAGGTGCTGGGCCTAAGCCGGACGCAATACGGCCTGGTGATGTTTTTCATGTGTTTGTCGTACCTGCTCGGCACCTTTGCCTGCCGCCGATTGCTGCTTCGGTTCGGCCTGAGAAAGTCCGTTGCGCTGGCCGCCTGCCTGAGCCTGCTTGGCGGCACGCTGATGGGCGCGCTGGCCTGGGCTGGCGTCAGCAATGTCTGGGCAGTGATGCTGCCATTTTTAATCTACATGCTGGGCCATGGCGTACATCAGCCGTGCGGGCAAAGCGGCGCGGTCGGGCCGTTTCCGCACGCGGCAGGTGCGGCGTCGGCACTCAATGGTTTTTTGATGATGCTGGTGGCCTTCGCCATGGGCGGCTGGCTGGGCACGCACATGGACGGCAGCGTGCTGCCGCTCACCAACGGCGTCTGGTTCTGGAGCATTTTTATCGCGCTCTCGGCCTGGACGCTGGTACGCAAGTATGGCGAGCCGGCTTCTTCGGCCATCGTAAAACCTGACGCCAGATGAAGTTGACAGTTCCCGCGAAATACGTGGCTTTGGCTGGACCAACCGCTTCTGGCAAGACAGCTGCTGCGATGGCGATTGCGAAGGAGCATCCGGTCGAAATTATCAGCGTCGATTCCGCACTGGTGTACCGAGGCATGGACATCGGCACCGCCAAACCGACCGCCGCAGAACTCGCGTCGGTGCCGCACCATCTCATCAACATTCGCGACCCGCTGAATGCCTACAGCGCCGCAGAATTCGTGCTCGATGCCGAGTTATTGATCACTGACATCAGCGCGCGCGGCAAGCTGCCACTGCTGGTGGGCGGCACCATGCTGTACTTCAAGGCACTGTTCGACGGGCTGGACGACATGCCCAAAGCCGACCCACAGGTGCGGGCCGTGCTGGCACTGGAAGCACTCGAAAAAGGCTGGCCCGCGCTGCATGCCGAGCTGGCAGAGGTC
>JANPFZ010000106.1:0-5462 GCA_031423655.1 Polaromonas sp. | reverse complement strand
GGGTGCGGTGAATTGATGATGGCGAGCTTGTCCATCAACTGCGGCTGGCTGGCGGCCAGGTTCCAGGCGATAGCGCCGCCCCAGTCGTGCGCGACCAAACAGTCCAGATGACCACCTTCGAGCGCGATCAGCGCGGCGATGTCCTGCACCAGAAATTTTGCGCGGTAGGCGGCGACATCTAGCGGCGCGCTGGAGCGCTCATAGCCGCGCAAATTGGGCGCGACGCAGCGGTAGCCGCCGTTCTGGGGCTGGGAAAAATGTTCGAGCAACTGGTCCCAGACAAAAGCGGCTTCGGGAAACCCGTGCAGAAACATCAGCACCGGCCGACCTTTTTCGCCGGCTGTGCGGCATGACAGCGTGATGCCGTGCGGCAATTCCTGCAAACTGGTATCAATCATGACGCTATGGTTGTTATAGCTGTTTACCCAGGTATTTACTGGGCTACAAGCGATTTTCTTACGCAACTAACAGATTTCAGACTGCGGTGGCCGTGATTGAAATTCAGTCCTCAGTCAGCCCGGCCGGACCGGAGGTGATCGGTGCGTCACCAGCGAAATCGACGTCGGCTTTCACTTTTTTCGCTGGCTTGTCAACCGGATGCGCCCAGTCCCACAACTGCTGCGCAACTTCTTCCACGCCTTGGCGTTTCAGTGCGGAAAATAGCTTGACGCTGCCACCACCCGCCTGCAGTTTGACGATCTGCAGTGCCCGGGCCGCATCGGTCTTATTGAGCTTGTCTGATTTGGTCAGTAACACGAGAAACTTTAGGCCTTCTTCAACGCGCGGCCTGATCACATCGAGCAAAATTTCATCGAGTTCGGTCAGCCCGAGGCGGGGGTCGCACAGCAGCACGACCGCATGCAGGTTGTCGCGCGTTTGTAAATAATTGCCCATGACCTGCTGCCATCGGTATTTGGCTTCCTTGGGGACGGCCGCATAGCCGTAGCCGGGCAAGTCGGCCAGTACCGCGTCGGTCACGCCCTGTTTGCCCAGCGTGAACAGGTTGATGCTTTGCGTGCGGCCCGGCGTTTTTGACGCGTAAGCCAGCCGGTGCTGCTGCGTCAGGGTGTTGATGCAGGTTGATTTACCCGCGTTGGAACGACCGACGAAGGCGATTTCTGGCACGTCCAGGCGCGGCAGATGTTTTAGTTCGGGCGCCGTGGTCAGGAATTTGGCGGTGTGCAACCAGCCCATCGCGATCTTTGGGTCTGGGCCAGTCGCTGCTTCGGGGCGAGCGGGTTTTTGAATTCTTGCAGGTGGGGGCAGGGTCATGGCGGGTATTCTTGGTGGGCGGGAGGCTGATCGTTGCTGGCCGGGTCGCTGGCTGACTGACTGGCTAGTAAAAGCACCCCCGGTAATTTCCCGGCGCTGGGGAACGGGTCGATCCCATTGTAAAATCAGAAGCTAACTGCAAGTTTTTTGCGTCAACTCAACACTATCCCGATATGAAGCTGTTTTTTACTTCCCTGCTGGCTCTGCTGCTGGTTGCTCCGGCTGCTTCGTCGTTTTCTGCCACCCCCGCAGACGGAGCGTCCACCGCAGCCGCCAAAGTGGTCACCAAGCCTGATTTGGTGAAAGGCGAGGCCAGCTTCACCGCAGTTTGCGCTGCCTGCCACGGCGCCGACGGCAATTCGGGCACGCCCGCCAATCCCAAGTTGTCGCAGCAACACCCTGAATACCTGGTCAAGCAATTGACCGAATACAAGAGCGGAAAACGCAAAAACGCCATCATGCAGGGCATGGCCGCTGCACTGTCGGATGAAGACATGAAGAACATCGCGTTCTGGGTCAGTGCAAAAAAGGCCAAACCCGGTTTTGCCAAAGAAAAAGACCTGGTCGCGCTGGGTGAAAAAATCTACCGCGGCGGTGTGGCTGACCGGCAAATTCCAGCCTGCGCCGGTTGCCACAGCCCCAGCGGGGCCGGCATTCCAGCGCAGTACCCGCGTCTGTCTGGCCAGCATGCCGAATACACGGCAACGCAGTTGACATCGTTCCGTGAAGGCGTGCGCCAAAACAGCCTGCAGATGAACCAGGTCGCCGCCAAGCTCAATGACCGCGAAATTCGCGCGCTGGCTGACTACGCTGCTGGTCTGCGTTAAAACAATAGTGTTTCGCGCTCGACGCTTTTTTGCGTAAAACGGCGTCTCAATCGAGTCATTTATTGAACCGAAGCCGGCGAATCCGATCACAGCAAGGCGGGCCTTTCCAAAGAAAGCCCGCCTTTTCTTTTGGGCTGGTGCTGATCGTCGCTCCTCGCCACCCCCAGCAACCATTCAGATCAAAGGCATGACAGTTTCCACACAAGGCATGAAGATCAACTGGGGTTCGCGAACGCTCCGGGCGTCGGTCGAGCTGCTGTCGTCGATGCGGTTTTCCATTTCGCTGCTGACGGTGATCTGCATCGCGTCGGTCATCGGCACCGTGCTCAAGCAGCAGGAACCGCTGGGCAACTACGTCAACCAGTTTGGCCCCTTTTGGGCCCAGGCTTTCACGCTGGTGAATCTGAACAGCATCTACAGCGCCTGGTGGTTTTTGCTGATTCTGGCTTTTCTGGTGGTCAGCTGCAGCCTGTGCATTGCGCGCAATGCACCAAAAATTCTGGCCGACCTTAACCATGTCAAGGAGAACGTGCGCGAGCAGAGCCTGAAGGCTTTCGGTCATCGTGCCGAAGGTGCGCTGGCCGAGTTGCCCGAGGCAGCAGCCCATCGCATCGGCCAGACGCTGGTGCAAAGCGGCTGGAAGGTCAAGCTGCAGCACCGGCCAAGACCCGATGGTGGTGGCTGGATGGTCGCCGCCAAAAAAGGCTCGGCCAACAAGCTGGGCTATATCGCTGCGCACAGCGCTATCGTGCTGGTGTGCGTGGGTGGCCTGCTGGACGGCGACCTGATCGTGCGGGCGCAGATGTGGCTCAATGACAAATCGACTTACAGCGGCGGCGGCATGATTGCCGATGTGCCGCAGCAGCATCGATTGAGCGCCAGCAACCCGACGTTTCGGGCCAACCTGCTGGTGGCTGAAGGTGCGCAGTCGGGTACGGCGATATTGAATCAGCCGGGCGGCGTCTTGCTGCAAGATTTGCCTTTTTCGATTGAGCTGAAAAAATTTATCGTCGAGTACTACTCGACGGGCATGCCCAAGCTGTTTGCCAGTGACATCGTCATTCACGACAAGGAAACCGGCGAGGAAATTCCGGCGCGGGTCGAGGTCAATCACCCGGCGAGCCACCGCGGCATCGAGATCTATCAGTCGAGCTTTGATGACGGCGGCTCCAGCGTCACGCTGAAAGCCATTCCGATGGCGGCTGCGGCTAAGCCGTTTGAAATCAAGGGCACGATTGGCTCTACCTCTGATCTTTCCAACGGCGCGGACAAGCTCACGCTTGAATACACCGCATTGCGGGTGATCAACGTCGAAAACTTTGGTGCCAGCGGCTCCGCTTTGAGCGGCTCGGGCACCGACGTGCGCAAGGTTGACTTGCGGCAGGCGATTGATTCGCGTTTGGGCGCAGCCAATAAAACCGTGACGCAAAAAGAGCTGCGCAATGTCGGCCCCAGCGTGACTTACAAGCTGCGCGATGCGGCCGGCCAGGCGCGGGAATACCAGAATTACATGCTGCCGGTGAAGATGGACGCCGCCGTTGATGCACCGGCCGTCTTTTTGATGGGCGTGCGCGAAACTCCGGCCGACGCATTCAAATACCTTCGCATTCCTGCCGATGCCGAGGGCGGCATGAATACCTTTCTTCGTCTGCGTGCCGCGCTGGCGGACCCGTTACAGCGTGAGCGCGCGGTGCGCCGCTATGCCGTGAAGGCAGTCGGCGGCGACAAGCCCGAACTGGTTCAGCAACTGAGCGCATCCGCCTCGCGTGCGCTGGCGCTGTTTGCCGGTGCGAGCACGGACGCGGCCCCTGCCAACGGCGCCCCCAAGGCGAAAACGCCTGCCGGATTGCAGGCCATCTCCAACTTTATGGAAGTCAATGTGCCCGAAGCCGAGCGCGAGCGCGCTGGTGACGTGCTGATCCGCATCCTGAACGGTGTGCTATTCGAGTTGACGCAAATGACGCGTGAACAGGCCAGCCTGAAGCCCTTGCCGCAAGACGAAACCACGCAGGGTTTCATGTCACAGGCGGTGCTTAGTTTGTCGGATGCGTATCACTACCCGGCGCCGATGGCCTTTGAGCTGAAAGATTTCACGCAGGTGCAGGCCAGCGTGTTTCAGGTCACGCGCGCACCGGGTAAAACGATTGTTTATCTAGGCTGTGCGCTGCTGATTTTGGGTGTGTTTGCGATGCTGTACGTGCGTGAGCGCCGCGTCTGGGTCTGGCTCGCAACAGGCGGTGACACCAAGGCCTTGGGCGACGTCGCTGCGGGTTCGGCGACAGAATCAAAGGCCACCAGTTACGCCACGATGGCTTTGTCCACCAATCGCAAGACCATGGACGGCGACAAGGAATTTGACATGTTGAAGACGAAACTGCTGCAGGTACCCTGATGAATACAACGACCGTCGATAACAAGAGCGTCACAACCACGTTGAGCTCGGACCGCAGCGCGACGCTGAGTTTGGACCAAGGCTACTTTGCCCGCCGGAATGCGTTCGACTGGGTGTTTGCGGTGATCGTCGCAGCCGGTGCGCTCTATGCATTCGCCCGCTACAACGCGTTCATGGATGTGTATGAAAAAGGCATCCTGCTGGCAGCCATTCCAGCGGCTGTTGCTATGGGCTGGCTCTGGCGGCCGCTGCGGGCGCTGATGCTGCTGGTGGCCGGTTTTTCCTTGCTGGCTATTGCGTCTTATCAAGTTGATGGTGCGGGCAGCCTGGCGCGGGCAGATCAGGTTTTCTGGCTCAAGTATTTCCTCTCCAGCCAGTCGGCTATTTTGTGGATGAGCGTGCTGTTTTTCATGAGCACGACTTTTTACTGGCTGGGCATGTTCAGCTCGATCCAGAGCGGCCAGAGCGCGACGCTCGAACTGCTGGGCTCGCGCATCGCCTGGGTGGCGGTTGGTATGGCACTGATCGGAACCATGGTGCGCTGGTATGAAAGCTATCTGATCGGCGCCGATGTTGGCCATATTCCGGTCAGCAATCTGTATGAAGTGTTCGTGCTGTTTTGCTGGATGACGGCGGCGTTTTATCTGTATTTTGAAGCGCAGTACAACACTCGGGCGCTGGGCGCTTTTGTCATGTTGGTCGTCAGTGCCGCAGTCGGTTTTCTGCTCTGGTATACGGTGGTGCGCGAAGCTCACGAGATCCAGCCGCTGGTACCGGCGCTAAAAAGCTGGTGGATGAAACTGCATGTGCCCGCCAACTTCATAGGCTATGGCATGTTCGCTCTGGCGGCGATGGTGTCGCTGTCGTACCTGATCAAACAACAGGCCGGGGAGACCCGCTGGTATCGGCTGACACCGCTGTGGTTGCTGGGCGTGGTGCTGTGTTTTGTGCCGATTGTTTTTCGCAAATCG
>JANPFZ010000105.1:0-6901 GCA_031423655.1 Polaromonas sp. | reverse complement strand
GTGTTGGGCGGAATTTCTGGCTCGACCAAAACGATATTGAACATCGCGCAATTGTCGCAGCGGCTGAAGACGCCGCGCCGCCCTCTTCAAGCAAGCCGGGGCCGCAGGCGCAGCGGCCCCCTCGGGGGCAGAGAGTTACGCGAAGCGAACGAACGTGGGTGGGCAACATCTGCGGCGCTGCATCCTCCCCACGCCAGCAGGGGCCGCGGAACCGGCTTCGCCGGGCCGCAGGCGCAGCGGCCCCCTCGGGGGGCAGAGAGTTACGCGAAGCGAATGAACGTGGGGGCCTATTCAATCAGTTCGGGCAAACACCATCGCCGTGACGTGCGCAGCGCCCGCCTGCTTCAAAGCAGACGCCGCGGTAAACAAGGAGGCGCCGCTGGTTATCACGTCATCGACCAGCATCACTCGCCGGCCAATGACTTCTGCGCTGCGCAGTGGGTCAACAAGAAACGCGCCTTTCACGTTGGTCAGCCGCTCGGCACGCTTCAACTGGCTTTGCGGGCGGGTGTCTTTCACGCGCAGTAGCAGGCGCGCATCGGCGCGGGCGAGGCTGCGCGATTGCCCGGCCAGTGCGGTAGCCAGCTGCCAGGCCTGGTTGAAACCGCGCGTCTGCAGCCGCTGCGCTGACAGCGGCATGGGCACGATCCAGTCGGCAGGGTCCAGTGCAGCCATGGATTTCATGACGCCAGGTGTTTGGAGCAACAGGGCCGCAAAAATCGGCGCCCACGCCGGCTGCTCGCCAAACTTGTAGCGGCCCACCAGGTCGGACCACGGATAGGCATAAGTGACCGCAGCAAATGCGTGGTCTAGCGGCGGGCGCTCAACCATGCAATCCATGCACACACCGGGGCGAGTGCGCAGCCCCAGAGACATATCGAGGGGCAAGGGAATTGCGCAATGCTGGCAACGGGGCAGTGGCGCGGCAAATCGCGCCGTACACGGCTGGCACACCGGCTCGGCCGGCCAGCTTCTGCAGACTTCACAGCGGCTGGGAAGCAATGGCCCTGCAGTGGTCAGGAAACGTCGGGAAGTCAGGCGCGTGAACATCGGGTCAATATACTCGTTCGTTCCCGGCCCGTTGAACCCCTATGCCAGTCGCCCAGAAGCCGCCCACCATTGATCCGATTGCTGCCAGCCGCTGGCAGCGGGTGGCCCCGCTGGTCTCGCCATGGCTGCACGAAGAGGTGGCCAGCCGCATGCTGGACCGGCTGCAGTGGATCACACTTCAACCCCGCGTCTGGACGCACTGGGGCGCCTTGCGCGGCGGCCTGCGGGCTCACGCTGCGCTGGCGTCCCGCTATCCTGATTCATCATATTTTGTGGTTGAAGCCCCCGTAAAACGTGCGCAAGCAGCTGCTAAAAGCATAGCGAAAGAGTGGTGGAATCCGCGCCGTTGGCTGTCGATAGCCACGCGTTTTGAAGCTGCGCCCGCAGGAACGGCAGACATGCTGTGGGCCAACATGGCGCTGCACGAGTCGGCTGACCCGCAGGCCTTGCTGGCCCGCTGGCGTGACGCGTTGAAGGTCGATGGGTTTTTGATGTTCTCGTGTCTTGGCCCTGACACCGTGCGCGAGGTCCGCGAGCTATACGCCACGCTCGGCTGGCCACCCGCCGGGCATGAGCTGACCGACATGCACGACTGGGGTGACATGCTGGTGCAAGCCGGCTTTGCCGAGCCGGTGATGGACATGGAACGCATCACGCTGACTTACGAAACACCGGCGCGTCTGATTCAGGAACTGCGTGAATTGGGCCGCAACTTTCACCCCAGGCGCTTTCCGGCACTGCGTGGGCGCGCCTGGAAGGCCAGCCTGGAGCAAGCCATAGGCAGGCATCTGGTCAAAGGCGAGGACGGTCGGCTCACGCTGACGTTCGAGGTCATTTATGGCCATGCCTTGAAAGCCGCAACGAAAGTCAGGGTCAACCCGCTTAGTTCGGTGTCGGTGGAAGACATGCGCAGCATGCTTCAGGGGAGCCGGGTCGGCCGTTAAAAACTGCGCTGCCCAATGACCCGCATTGCGCAGTGCTTTTGACGTGGAGAGGCCGACAAATGAGCATAAACCGGGCTAGAATCCGCTCAGAAATTTTGGGTATGTTCCCACGCCTCACGCAGGCCGATCAGCAGGTTCTTGCCGAATCGACTGCAGTTTTTTGAGGGTTGCCACCTGATGCAGGCGACACCAGCGTTTCGTTTTGCCACCTTGTCCGAATCGGGCAGTCACAGCCAGCAAGTTGTGCAGTGGCTCCTTAAGCGTCATTGCTCATTAAAACCGGCACAACTGGGCTGGTTTTATGTGTCTCTGTGCGTGATCTCTTTGGGAATAGCAGGGTTTTTCTGGCTGCAGGGCGCCACCCTGGTGATGCCGTTTGCGTGGGTTGAACTGGTGGTCGTGGGGATCGCCTTTTTAATTTACGCGCGTCATGCAGGCGACGGCGAAAAAATTTTGTTGCAGGGTGGGCAGCTTGTGGTGGAGCAGGAAACTGCCGGGCGAATGCAGCGAGCGGAATTCAATCGTGAGTGGGTTCGTGTTGAGCCCCGCAATGGGGATGGTTCGCTGATTGAGGTGTCTTGTCAGGGCAAGTCGGTGCAGGTCGGCCGCCACGTGAGGCCCGAATTGCGCCCGGCGCTGGCGAGGGAAATTCGTTTCGCCTTGCGCGTTTGCTAGCGTAGTTTGGAGCTGCCCGAAGGCAAAAATACATGCAAAGGTGAAATGACGGCAAGGCACTGCAGAGCTAACTTTATAATCGCAGGCTCGGTTACAGCCCGTTGGCACGGCCTGATGGCCATCCGGCAGGTGATCGAGGCACAAGAGTGATAACAGTGATGAAGATGAACACAAGCAAAACCATGAACACATTGACAGGCCCTGCCATGCAGCGGGCGCGCGCGATTTGGGTTTCGATGGCTGCTCTGGCCGGCAATGCGGCTTGGGCGGCTGTCAATGACCTGCCCGGCGGACCGGCGGTTCGCCAGCTTAACTTGCCGCCCGCCGTGACCAAAATTGCCCAGGAGCAGCAGTGGCTGCACTGGTTCATGATGGCCATCTGTCTGGCAATTTTTGTCGGTGTCTTCGGCGTGATGTTCTATTCCATCTGGAAGCATCGCAAATCGAAAGGCCACAAAGCCGCCAATTTCCATGAGTCCACGGCGGTCGAGATCGCCTGGACAATCGTTCCTTTTGTTATCGTGATCGCCATGGCGCTGCCGGCCACCAAAGTGCTGGTCGCGCAGAAAGACACTACCAGCGCCGACCTCACCATCAAGGCCACCGGCATGCAGTGGAAGTGGGGCTACGACTACATCAAGGGCGAGGGCGAGGGCATCGGTTTTGTCTCTACGCTCGACAATTCCCACCGCGTCATGTCCAACAACGGTGGCCCCAAGGCTGGCGAAACTGTTGATAACTACCTGTTGAAAGTCGACAACCCGCTGGTGGTGCCAGTTGACAAGAAAGTCCGAATTATCACGACCGCCAATGACGTGATTCATGCCTTTGCCGTGCCTGCCTTTGGTATCAAGCAGGACGCCGTTCCCGGCTTCGTGCGCGACACCTGGTTCCGTGCCGAAAAAATCGGTGACTATTATGGCCAGTGCCAGGAACTGTGCGGCAAGGAACACGCTTACATGCCGATTCACGTCAAGGTCGTTTCGGCCGCAGACTACTCCGCCTGGGTCGGTGGCAAGGCCAAGGAAGCCGCAGCCAAGGCCGATGACCCGGCGAAGGTCTGGACGCTGGTTGACCTGAAAGCGCGCGGCGAGAAGGTGTATGCGGCCAACTGCGCAGCCTGTCACCAGGCGACCGGCAAGGGCGCTGGCCCGATCAAGGCGCTCGATGGCTCTGCCATCGTGCTGGACGCAGACCACAAAAAGCAGATTGCGATTCTGCTGAATGGCGCAGCCGCTGGTGCGATGCCTTCGTGGAAGGCACTGAGCGACACCGATCTGGCGGCGGTCATCAGCTATACCAAGAACAACTGGTCGAATCAGACCGGCCAGATCGTTCAGCCCGGCGAATTGCAGGCTGCGCGCAAGTAAGCGCAGCACGCCCCGGCACCCAGCCCGATTAAAGCAACATCAGATAACGGCCCCGGCCCCAAAAGGATTTCAAGATGAGTGCAGTTCTAGACCATCACGGCCACGCGCACGATGACCACCACGACCACGGCGCGCCCGTCGGCTGGCGTCGCTGGGTTTTTGCCACCAACCACAAAGACATCGGCACGCTGTATCTGCTGTTCGCGTTTTTTAACCTGATGTTTGGCGGGGTGCTGGCGCTGGGTATCCGCGCCGAATTATTTCAGCCTGGGTTGCAATTGGTAAACCCCGAGTTGTTCAACCAGCTCACCACCATGCACGGCCTGATTATGGTGTTCGGTGCCATCATGCCGGCGTTTGTCGGGTTCGCGAACTGGATGATCCCGCTGCAAATCGGTGCGGCCGATATGGCTTTTGCGCGCTTGAACAACTTCAGCTTCTGGCTGATGATTCCTGCGGCGCTGATGCTCACGACTTCATTTTTGCTGCCGGGTGGCGCGCCGGCTGCCGGCTGGACCCTCTATGCACCGCTAACGCTGCAAATGGGTCCGTCGATGGATTCCGGTATTTTTGCCCTCCACCTGCTGGGCGCCTCGTCCATCATGGGCTCGATCAACATCATCGTCACCATCCTGAACATGCGCGCGCCCGGCATGACGCTGATGAAGATGCCTATGTTCTGCTGGACCTGGCTGATCACGGCCTATTTGCTGATCGCTGTGATGCCGGTGCTGGCTGGCGCCATCACCATGACGCTGACGGACCGCCATTTTGGCACCAGCTTCTTCAATCCCGCCGGTGGCGGTGACCCGGTGATGTACCAGCACATCTTCTGGTTCTTTGGTCACCCCGAGGTCTACATCATGATCTTGCCAGCCTTCGGCATCATCAGCCAGATCATTCCCGCGTTCTCGCGCAAGCGCTTGTTCGGCTACGCGTCGATGGTGTACGCCACCGGCTCCATCGCTATTTTGAGCTTCGTCGTTTGGGCGCACCACATGTTCACGACCGGCATGCCTATTACCGGCCAGCTGTTTTTCATGTACTCGACCATGCTGATCGCCGTACCGACGGGCGTGAAAGTGTTCAACTGGATCGCCACCATGTGGAAAGGCTCGATGACGTTCGAGACGCCGATGCTGTTCGCGGTCGGTTTTCTGTTCGTGTTCACCATCGGTGGTCTGACCGGTGTGATCCTCGCGATTGCGCCTATCGATACCCAGCTGCAGGACACCTACTACGTGGTCGCCCATTTCCACTACGTGTTGGTCGCTGGTTCGCTATACGCCATGTTTGCCGGTTACTACTATTGGTCGCCAAAGTGGACCGGCGTGATGTACAACGAGTCGCGCGGCAAGATTCACTTCTGGTGGTCGCTGATCTCGTTCAACATCACCTTCTTCCCGATGCATTTCCTCGGCCTGGCCGGCATGCCGCGTCGCTATGCCGACTACCCGATGCAGTTCGCCGACTTCAATGCAGTTGCCAGTGTGGGCGCATTTCTGTTCGGTTTCGCCCAGGTCTATTTCTTCTTCTTCGTCGTGTTGCCCACCATGCGCGGGCAGGGCGTTGCTGCCAAGCAAAACCCGTGGCTCGACGAGGGTGGTAAGGGCGCGGAAGGCCTGGAGTGGGAGGTGCCATCACCGGCGCCTTTCCACACCTTTGAAACACCACCCAAGCTGGACCCCACGGCTACTCGCGTGATCGGCTGAACGCCATGACGCCGGAGCAAAAGAAAAGCAACCTGCGCATGGCATTGACTCTCGCGTCAGTGGCTTTGGTGTTTTTCATCGGCTTTATGGTCAAGATGATTTTTTTCGGTCGTTGAGCCGAATTAATCTAAGGCAGATATTCCATGCGGCTGAACCGACTTTTTCGCCTCCAGCTTGCCAACCAGCACCTGGTCACCAAGCTCGGCGTCATCGTGCTGGGCATGTTTTGTTTTGGCTACGCGTTGGTGCCGATCTACAAAGCCATTTGCGAGATGACAGGCATCAATGTTCTGGCGCTCGGCGACCGAAACATTCCCGGTGCGACGCCGAAGATGCCGGCCAACACCCAGGTAGACCGCAGCCGCACCATCACGGTCGAATTCGATGCCAATGCCCGTGGCCCGTGGCACTTCAAGCCTGCGCAGGCTTCGCTACAAGTGCATCCGGGTGAACTCACCACCGTGATGTACGAATTCCAGAATACCCAGAACCGAACCATGTCGGCGCAAGCCATTCCGAGCTATGCGCCGGCGCAGGCTGCGGCGCATTTCAACAAGCTGGAGTGCTTCTGCTTTAGTCAGTACACGTTGGCGCCAGGTGAGAAAAAACAGTGGCCAGTGGCTTTTGTTATCGACCCCAAGCTTTCCAAAGACGTGGGCACGATCACACTGTCATACACCTTCTTTGAAGTTGGTGGCAGGACGCCGGCCGCACCGGCTGCGACTGGCTCCATCGGTGTTCCAACGGCTGCTGCTCCTGCCGGCCCGAAGGGCGGATAGGCGTGCGCGGTAACAAACCCACCAAGCCGTCGCTCTGGCGCACCACCAAGGCCGTGGCTTGGTCGTTCGTCGGACTTCGTTCTCGCGGCGCGTACGAAGAAGACGTGAAGAATTTAAGCCCACTGCACATCATTGCGGTCGGATTGGTTGGTGTTTTTGTATTTGTGGCGGCCTTGGTGCTGCTGGTGAACTGGATGGTTGCGCGCTGAAGGGTGCTGCAGCCATGCCATTAAAATTATCGGAAATCCGAGAGATTTGAGATAGATAGAGAAATAGAGGAATCAAGCCATGTCATCAACAGCCCACGCGGCCACCCCTTACTACTACATTCCCAACCCGTCACGGCATCCTGTCATGGCGTCCATCGGCCT
>JANPFZ010000104.1:0-6107 GCA_031423655.1 Polaromonas sp. | reverse complement strand
CGATACACAGATGCCACACTGCACGCAGTTTTTTTCAATAAAGCGCAATTGTGGAGCGTCAGGATTGTCAGCCAGGGCAGATGACGGGCAAGCACCGACACAACTGTGGCACATGGTGCATTTGTCGCCGTCTACGATCAGGCTGCCCAAGGGGGAAGCTTTAGGCAGCACGATGGCCTCTGGCAAGGTGGCTTTCATCTGCACCGCTTGGGCCGTCAAATGGTCAAGGGCTGCTTCCAGGCTGGGGCGCTTGCCAGGCAACACAACCGTTGCAGAAATCTGCTGGACGGCCGCAGCGGGCACAAAGCGCAAGGCCGAGTCCAATGCGGCGGCATCAGAGCCTTCAAGCAAATGAAAATGCACGCCTGCATAGCCCAGCCCAGACATCACAGCCTGGCCGACCGCCATTTGCTCGGCCAGCGCGGTGCGGTATTGCGGCGCCTCGTCGCCAGACAACAGCACGGCGATTTGATTGGCCCCTTGCGCAAGTGCCATCAACCACACCTCCAGGCCCACACTGGCGTTATGCCAAAGCGCAATGGGGAGCATGCGGGCGGGCAAGCCACGTAACTTTTTCTGAACCTGCACTTGCCGGGCCAGTGCCTCCAGTTGTTTGGAGCCAATGACATCCGAATGAAAAAGCAAGACAGCGTCACGGCCACCGGCCTGCGCGTAGGTGCGCAAAAGCGTGCGCACACGCCGCCCCATGTCCACCGCCGTGGGCAGCGCATAGCTGATAGCGCCGGTAGGGCAGACTGTTGTACAGGCCCCGCAGCCCACACAAAGATGCGGGTTCACCACGATGCCGCCACCCTGGCCTTTTGGGTCAGGAAGCGCATTGGAATAAGTGCGCTCCTTGCCCATGGTTTTACCCTTGAGCTTGGCATCACTGCTGATAGCCAACGCCGAACACACGTCAATGCAGGCTGAACACCCAATTTGCTCATTGCGGCTGTGAGCGCAAAGGTTGTTTTGGTATTTGAAGAATTTCGGCTTCTCAAATACGCCCACCATGGCGCCCAGCTGCAGCACGGCATGGGTCAGCTTGCCGGCGTCGCTGCCCGCGTGCAGGTAACCCTGCGGCGGCGCGTGTTGGGTAAAAGCTGGGGCTTCACGCAAATCCAGCACCATGTCAAATGAAGCGGTGGTATCGCGTGCCTCGCGGCCAAAATTGATGGCCCCCACCGCGTCGCAGGCGGCCACACAGTCACGGTGGGATTTGCATCGCGACAGATCAATCTGGTAACTCAGGTCAATCGCTCCTTCCGGGCAGACGGCAATACAGGCGTTGCAGCGGGTACACACATCCAGGTCGATCGGGTTTGCGCTCGTCCAAGTGGCCTCAAAGGCACCCAGACGACCCGTTAGCGACACCAGCTGGCCGCTTTGCACATCGCTCTCGTGCCGTTGACTGATACCGACCTCCCTACCAAAGCCGAAGGCGAAGCCAACCCCCATGCCGCCACTTACGCCCCTACCAGCCACACGGGATGGCGCGGTCAACAGCATCGTCACCTCGATGGCGTCGCTGAACAAGCCGGCGGCCTGTTCACAGGCCTCGGGTGCGCCCACTACCAGCAAGCGTCCCTCGCTTCGGTATTCAACAGCTGGCACAGGCTCCGGCGGCGGCAAACTGGCCGCGGCAATCAGCGCAGCGATCTTGGGCGTAGCTTGTTTCGCCTCGGCTGACCAACCCGCCATTTCGCGGATATTCACAAAGTGGATCGGGCGCTCTTCAATCGACGCTGCCCCTTCTGTGTTCTCGTTCAACTCCAGAAACAAACGGGTTTCCTGCGTGCAGGCCACCAAGAGGGGCTCACCCGATTTGGCGGCGCGTTGAAACTGCGGCGCCTCACGCCGGCACAAGGCCGTGTAGTGGGCTTCAACCTGGCCGGTGGTCGAGGGGGTCAGCGTCGAGGCCGGAATCCCGGGCGGCGTAGGGCTCTTCGGCGGGTTCAGCGCGGTCAGCAATGCCGCTGTGTCCAGCGGCATCGTCCGGTTGCAATTGCAAATCAGTGTTTTCATGTAGGGGCCCATTATCGTTGGCGGCGAGCTCGGTGGGCGATTCTTCCGACGGGGGTTTATCCTGTTCTACCAGCTCATCGTCCAGTAGCCCCAGCGAGCGCGCCTGTACCATTTGGCGCAGCATGGACTGGGGGATGAGCTCGCCCACGCTGTAGTCATCAATGTAAACGTCCAATCCATCCATCACGTTGAAATGCGGGTCGCCGCTAAATAGCTTGCGCATGGCGGCATTGCGTACTTTGGGGTCAACATGGCGTGCGGCAAACGCGGAATAGTCTGAGTCCGCCGTGAGCTTGGCCACGTCTTCCAGCGTTGGCAGCGGTGGCTTGCCAGGTGTCTCAGATTGCAACCCGGCCCCAGTGGGGGCAAGGGGTTGATCAACTGACGCTTGCGGCACCTCGGCAGTAGACCTGGCGAGCTCGCTTGGCTTGCTAGGCTCATCTGTAGGCAAAGCGCCCTGACGAACCTGAACCTTGCGTTGAGACCAGCGTCCCAAAAAATTGCGGTCGTTGCCGTCTCGATCAGCCATCACCTTCGCTCCCACTGTCCTGCGCAGGCGCGATAGCGCCCCGCTCGTCCGCTTTCAAAAACGATTGGGCCCGCACTTTGCGGGCGCTTTCGGGTTTGAAATGCTGGTTGGTAAATTCCTGCAGCCATTCGCATAACTCTGGGGGTAACGGCACGGATTCGACATGTTCTTCTGCAAACATACGACGGTCGGCTTCAATGTAAGACACGCTGACCGCAGTGACTTCCACTTGGCTGGGGTCTTGCCCATCTGGTCGCCAGGACACAAACCAGGACGGCTGGCCCGAAGTGAGGTTGAGAAAATAACCTTTGCATTCATCAGCAAACAACTGCACGCCAAAACCGCTGTGCAGCCAGCGCGACTGTTTGCCGTCGTCTTCAACCAACGTGTGCCCAACGGCATCGAAGGCATTTGTCGCGGGCACTACCTCCAGAAGTTTGAACTGCCAATCTTCCCAGCGGTTGGGCGCAGCCAAGCGCTGGATCAGCACGGCCACTGGCAAAATTTCAGCGCTAGAGGGCATGAGGTGTGCGCCAGTCGTCAGGTGTCAGTGAAAAGCGAGATCGACGGAAACTTCGCAGCGCATGACAACAGCAACTTCAATGGCGGGCTGGATGTGAAACATATTACACACAATGGTAGTGCAAGCGGCAATGACCCCAGAACTGCTGCGGCGGCAAAGCCCTCTGGCACGCCAGCAGGGCGGCCAGCAGGTTCATGGTGGGCGTTCCGGTTCAGGTATTTTTAGAAATCGTAATGGTCGGAAATTTCGCTGAAAAATCTTTCGCCTTGGCCGCCACTGTGATGGCTACCTGCCGCGCCACCGCCTTGTAAATGCCAGCCACCTCGCCGTCCGGATCGGCCACCACGGTGGGGCGACCGTTGTCGGCCTGCAACCGGATCTGCATGTCCAGCGGCAAGGCGCCAAGGTAATCCATCTTGTAATCGGCAGCCATCTTCTTGCCACCGTCTTCGCCAAAAATATGCTCGGTATGGCCGCACTTGGAGCACACATGCACAGCCATGTTTTCAACAATGCCCAGAATCGGCACGCCGACCTTCTCGAACATCTTGATGCCTTTTTTTGCGTCCAGCAGCGCGATGTCCTGCGGCGTGGTCACGATCACCGCGCCGGTCATCGGCACGCGCTGGCTCAGCGTCAGCTGGATATCGCCCGTCCCGGGGGGCATGTCAACGATCAGGTAGTCCAGGTCGCGCCAGTTGGTTTGCCGCAGCAACTGCTCCAGTGCCTGCGTCGCCATCGGGCCGCGCCAGATCATTGCTTCATCCTGCGCCACCAGAAAGCCAATCGACATCACCTGCACGCCGTAGTTTTCCATCGGCTCCATGTTCTTGCCGTCCACGCTTTCGGGCCGACCTTCAATGCCCATCATCATCGGCTGGCTGGGGCCGTAAATATCGGCATCAAGCAGGCCGACGCTGGCGCCTTCAGCGGACAGGGCCAGCGCCAGATTCACGGCAGTGGTGCTCTTGCCCACGCCACCCTTGCCCGACGCCACAGCGATGATGTTTTTCACGTTCGGCAGCAGTTGCACACCGCGCTGCACGCTGTGGCTGGCGATCTTGAAGCTGACATTGACCGATACATTGCCCACCCCGCTGACCGCCTTGGTCGCGGCAATCAGCATTTTTCGCAGGCCGGCGATCTGGCTTTTCGCCGGGTAACCCAGTTCGACATCGAAGGACACGTCAGCACCGCTGATCTGCAGGTTTTTTAGCGCTTTGGTGCTGACGAAATCCTTGCCGGTATTCGGGTCGGTGACGGCCAAGAGGGCGTCGAGTATCTGTTGTTGCGTGGGCATGCGTGAAATTTCCTGTGAACTTCCTCTAGTGTAGTCAGCCCCCTAAAATGAATGGTTAACCCCCAGAAGAAGCACTACTGATGTCTCGCAAGCTGTTTGTCACCACCGCCCTGCCCTACGCCAACGGCAACTTCCACATCGGCCACATCATGGAATACATCCAGGCCGACATCTGGGTGCGTTTCCAAAGAATGCAGGGCCATGACGTGAATTTTGTCGGCGCTGACGACGCGCATGGCGCGCCCATCATGATTGCCGCCGAAAAAGCCGGCAAAACGCCGCAGCAATTCGTGGCCGATATCGCCGCCGGACGCAAGCCGTATCTGGATGGTTTTCACATCAGTTTTGACAACTGGAGTTCCACCGACTCGCCAGAAAACCATGATCTCGCGCAGCAAATCTACCTCGACCTGAAAAAGGCGGATTTGATCGAGACGAAGACGATTGAGCAGTTCTTCGACCCCGAGAAGAATATGTTTTTGCCTGACCGGTACATCAAGGGCCAGTGCCCCAAGTGCGGCGCGAAAGACCAGTATGGCGACAACTGCGAGGTCTGCGGCGCGGTGTATGCGACCACCGATCTGGTCAATCCGTATTCGGCTTTGTCGGGTGCAACGCCGATTCTCAAAAATTCGGAGCACTTCTTTTTCAAATTGTCTGACCCGCGCTGCGTGGAGTTTCTGCAAGGCTGGACGCAGGATGGCAAGCTGCAGCCTGAGGTGGCCAACAAGGTTAAGGAATGGTTTTCGGTGCGCACCAACGCCGACGGCACGACCAGCGAAGGCCTGGGCGACTGGGATATCAGCCGCGACGCGCCCTACTTCGGCATCGAGATTCCCGATGCACCCGGCAAGTATTTTTACGTCTGGCTCGATGCACCCGTCGGCTACCTGGCGTCACTGAAAAACCTGCTCGACCGGCGCTGCATCGAAGCTGGTGAAGACGGCCTGTCGTACACCGAATACATGGCCGACCCGGCGCTGGAGCAGTACCACTTCATCGGCAAAGACATCGTCACCTTCCACACGCTGTTCTGGCCCGCCATGTTGCATTTCAGCGGCCGCAAGACACCCGACAACATTTTTGTGCACGGCTTTTTGACAGTGAACAACGGCGAAAAGATGAGTAAGAGCCGCGGCACCGGCCTGGACCCGCTCAAGTACCTGAGCCTGGGCATGAACCCGGAGTGGCTGCGGTACTACCTGGCTGCCAAACTCAATGCGAAGAATGAAGATATCGACTTCAATGCCGATGACTTTATGGCTCGGGTGAATAGTGATTTGATTGGAAAGTACGTCAATATTGCGAGCCGGGCGGCGGGGTTCTTGACCAAGCAATTTGGCGGTCAGGTGCTGCCGTTTGATTGGAATAGAGTAAACATTACTGGCGCTTCAACCGTTGTCGCTTTTGGTTCGAGTGAAGAGATTTGGGATTTGTATGAGCAGCGCGATTTTTCGCGCCTTACACGCGAAATTATGCGAGTTGCGGACTACTGGAACCAACGGTTTGACGATGCGAAGCCTTGGGTATTGGCGAAGGATCTGAGCAAGCGAGGAGAACTTCATGAGATTTGCTCCGACACAATTAGAGCCTTCTCGGTGATAACTCATTACCTCTCACCAATACTTCCCTCGCTGGCTGACAAAGCTGCTGAATTTTTGGGTTTGCCGAAACCTCTATCAAGGTCAACATTTGATATGGCAATAACGCAAATCGGCGATTACCAACAC
>JANPFZ010000103.1:0-12298 GCA_031423655.1 Polaromonas sp. | reverse complement strand
AAGCGGAATCAATTTTCGAGCAGAACATTGCCATGCTGGAAAAGCTCGGCCCCGAGGGCTGGAAAGCTCTCGGGCTGTAAGCAAAAGGCAGAAGCAGCGCTCAGCTGGCTGCCGTCTGTCCTTCAAGTTTCGCCTTGCGTTGCAGCGCCCGCGCCACGTCGCGCTTCTCAAGCCCATACATCTCTGCAAACTCGTCGATGGTTTTTCCGCTGGACTCAAAAGTCTTTAGTAGTGCGTCCTGTCTGGCCTGCTTTTGATCGTGTTCCGCCAGTGCTTCTTCAAGCAGTGCTGTGGCCGCTTCGTCATTGGTCTGCACACGCGCCTGATAGTCCTGCCGAGACAACCCGGACGCCTCAAAGGCCTGTATTAGCTGTGCCCTGAATTTCGGACGCAGGTCTTCCCTGGCGCGCGCCTGGCGTCGGCGAAACAACTCCAGCATCGACAGGTAGACATGCTCCGGAGCTACGTCTTCGACGGCGTTGCCCTGAAGGTCGTGGCGTTTTTTACCGGCCGCCACGCTTTGCAGGTAGCGCGTTGAGCGGGTGTGCGTTCCGAGCGCTGCCTTGAGCGCAGCGCGATCAAATTGCTCGGGATGGCAGGCCAGCAGTTCCTGAAAAATGCCGAGTTTCAGCGGAAGAAATTCAGCGCCGAAAAGATGGGGGTATAGCTCGAACAGTTTTTCAAGAACCGACTGAATCGATTTCTGGCCGACCGCTTTGGCAGGGGAATCGTTAGTCGGCGATGGCTCGCTGGCTTGAATGGGTGCGTCTGGTGGCGTAGAGGTCATTGGGTTAAGAAACAAGTTCAACCCGCGATTGTCATTCAATTGCCGGCCGGTCGAACCTGCACGTTTAGTAATGCGGCGGCGGCTCATCTCGCAGGCTGCGAAATTCGGTCGTCTCACCGCTGCTGGCGGTCTGTTTGAGATGCGCTATCTCGCGGGTCAGGCCGTCGATTTGCTGCTGCTGGCGCACGATCACCGCATCCAGCCGTTCGAGCAGGTCTTCGGTGAAGCTGGCCTTGATTTCCAGGTTCGTGAGGCGCTTATCAACGGTGGGTGAGTGGTCCATGGTGTTTGGTCGGCACGTTGATTCAGGCTGTCGCTGATTCTGTGCGCAGCAGTTTTTTCCGCACCAGGTGAATATTGCTGCGCAGCGCATAAAGCTCGTCGGTGTAAGACAGCGGCACGGTGATTTTCTCGGCGCGGCTTTCCAGCTGCCCGAGTTCGCGCAGCAGATCGCCGTTGTCTTCGGTGGGTATCCGGACCTCGATATTTCGCAGCTGCCCGTACCAGCGGAAGATGCGCGAACGCACGCGAAACGCGTATAGCGGCGGAATTACGCGCGACAGCGGCAGCATGATCGCCAGAATAATACCCATCGCCAGCCCCATGCGTTCAACCAGATTGGCGACCCAGAAGGGCAGGTAGCGCTGCAGCAGTGGCGCATCATTTTTGATGGCGCGTTCGGCTTCTTTCGAGATCGGCAGTTCGTTGTTGTCACGGTTGGGATATTCGCGTGCGCTCTTGAACCAGCCGGCGGTGCCGTGAATGGCGTTGCCTGCCTGCGCGAACAACTGCAGCAGCGCAGGGTGGGTTTTGGTGCGTGCAATCAGCGACGTTGTTGGCGCCACCAGCCGCACATCGTCGGGCGGAATGTTGCCGGCCAGGTCGACCACGCCGCGCGGCAGGCGCGCGGTGCTTAAAAACGCAAAGCGGCGCGAATAGGCTTCGCTCTGCGCAAAGTTCATCAGCTTGACGCCCGGTGTCTGCAGCAGCATCTGGACCATCAGCGACTCTGGCGCCGACGCAAACACAATGGCGTCTAGCTCGCCGCCGAGGAAAGCTACAGTGGCGGGCGTCTGCTCCAGGTTGGAGATTTTCAGGCTGGACGATTCGATCCGGTTGCTTTCCAGCAGCTTGTTCATCAGGTTGGGTACACCGCTGCCTGCCGTGCCAACATTGACACGCAGCCCCTGCAGCTGTGTGAGTGAGGCCAGATGCGGCTCTTCGCCGGGGACGAACGGCTTTTGTCTCTTCGCCACGTCTTCCCGGTAAAACAGCCACACTGGCTCGACAAAAAGGCTGCCGAGCGAGGCAAGATTTGCTTCGTCAGCATCTGTGTAAGTGCTCGTGCCGCCCTGCACAAAACCCACGTCAACCTTGCCGTCACGCAGCAGTTGCAGGTTGGCCGCCGAGCCTTCTGATGGCTGCAAGATGACTTCAATGCCTTCGACCGCCAGGGCTTTCGCATAGCGCTTGCCGAATTCCTCGTAAGCGCTTTGCGCCGGGCCGGTGGCCAGCGTGACGCGCTTGGGTGGGTTCGGATCCAGCCACCAATAGGCCAGTACCAGCAGCGATACCGCGAGCAATACGAAAGGCCCCACCGAGATGGCGAGGTCACGTATCGACAGCAGCGTGTAGCGTATGGTTTTTGACATGGGGCAAACCTTAGCATGGGCCAAGGCCTCAGCAGGCTGTGGAAAGCTTTTTACTGGATAAAATAGCCTCCAGCCCATGTATTACTTGCTTGAGAAGCTATTGAAATAATAGCGTTAATGGCTGGCCGAAGCAGCCAGTGCCTGCCGCTTTTCAGCGATCCTGTGGAGAAAGATGACGTGCGATTCAGCCGTTTTACACGCGGGCCCTTCTGCGCATCAGCCAGTACGCCGCCGGAATCACAAACATCGACAGCAGAGGCGCGGTGACCATGCCACCAACCATGGGCGCGGCAATACGCTGCATGACCTCGCTGCCAGTACCGCCGCCCCACAAAATCGGCAGCAGGCCGGCCAGAATGACCGCCACCGTCATGGCCTTCGGCCGCACACGCAGCACCGCTCCCTCGCGGATCGCGTCAAGCAGCGCGGGCGGCGTGTTGTCGCCGCGCGCCAGGCGCTCGTCCCAGGCCTGCTTTAAATACAGCAGCATGATGACCCCGAACTCGGCCGTCACACCCGCCAGCGCGATGAAGCCAATCGCGCTGGCAATCGACAGGTTGTGCCCCAGCAGATACAGCAGCCAGAAGCCGCCAATCAATGAAAACGGCATCGCCAGCATGATCAGCAGCGCCTCGTCGAAACGCTTGAAAGTCAGGTACAGCAGTACAAAGATGATCAGCAGCGTGAATGGAACGACCACCTTGAGCTTGGCCGTGGCACGCTCCAGATATTCGAACTGGCCTGACCAGGACACCGAATAACCTGGGCTTAATTTGACTTGCGCGGCCACGGCACGCTGCATGTCCTGCACGGCCGACTTCAGGTCGCGGCCGCGAATATCAACATAAACCCAGCCCGACAGCCGTGCGTTTTCGCTACGCAGCATAGGCGGGCCGTCGGTGATGCGGATGTCAGCTACGTCGCCCAGCACCAGCCGCGTGCCGCGTTCGGTGACGAAGGGCAGGCGGCGCAGTTTTTCGAGCGAGTCGCGGGTCTCGCGCGGGTAGCGCACATTGATCGGAAAGCGTTGCAGGCCCTCGACCGTTTCGCCGACGTTCTCGCCGCCGATGGCTGATGCGACGACCAATTGCACGTCGGCGATGTTCAGTCCGAAGCGCGCCGCCGCGTCGCGGTTGATGCTGATGTCGACGTAGCGCCCGCCGGTCAGCCGCTCGGCCAGTGCGCTGCTGACGCCGGGAACGTTTTTTACGGCGCGCTCAATCTCGCCGGCAATACGGTCGATCTCGGACAGGTCTGCGCCCGAGACTTTCACACCCACTGGGCTCTTGATGCCCGTGGCCAGCATGTCGATGCGGTTGCGAATCGGCGGCACCCAGATGTTTGACAGGCCCGGCACCTTGACGATACGGTCGAGTTCGTCGACCAGCTTGTCGGAGGTCATACCGGCGCGCCATTCGCTCTTGGGTTTGAACTGAATTGTTGTCTCAAACATTTCCATCGGTGCGGGGTCGGTTGCAGTCTCGGCCCGGCCGGCCTTGCCATGCACAGTCAACACTTCCGGCACGGTTTTGATCAGGCGGTCGGTTTGCTGCAGCAACTCGGCTGCCTTGCCGACGGAAAGTCCAGGCAGCGCGGTCGGCATGAACAGCAGGTCGCCCTCATCAAGCGGAGGCATGAATTCGCCACCGATACGCAGCATGGGCCAGGCTGTGGCGGCCAGCAACAGCACGGCGATGGCGATGGTGGTGCGGGGCCAACGCAGCACGGCGTCCAGCAGTGGGCGGTAAGCCTTGATGAGCACACGGTTCAGCGGATTTTTTTGTTCTTCGGGGATACGGCCTCGAATCAGATAACCCATCAGCACCGGAATCAGCGTGACTGACAGGCCTGCTGCAGCCGCCATGGCATAGGTTTTGGTGAATGCTAGCGGTGAGAACAACCGGCCTTCCTGAGCTTCCAGCGTGAACACCGGAATGAAGGACAGCGTGATGATCAGCAGACTGAAGAACAGCGCTGGGCCGACTTCAGCGGCTGCATCGCCGATAACGCGCCATTGCGCCTCCCCTTTCAGGTCTTGGTCCGGATTCGCATGGTGCCAGCGTTCAATGTGCTTGTGCGCGTTCTCGATCATCACCACTGCCGCATCAACCATCGCACCAATCGCAATCGCGATGCCGCCCAGCGACATCACGTTGGCATTCACGCCCTGATAGTGCATCACGATGAAAGCCGCCAGAATACCCAGCGGCAGCGAGACGATGGCGACCAGCGCCGAGCGCAGGTGAAACAAAAATACCAGGCAGACCAGCGCGACGACGATGAACTCTTCGAGCAGTTTGAAGCCCAGATTTTCAACTGCGCGCTTGATCAGCCCGGAGCGGTCATAGGTCGGCACGATCTCGACGCCGGGCGGCAGGCTGCCCTTCAGCGAGTTAATTTTGTCTTTCACGGCCGCAATGGTGTCAAGCGCGTTCTTGCCCGAACGCATCACGATCACGCCGCCGGTGGCCTCGCCTTCACCATCGAGCTCGCCGATGCCGCGCCGCATCTCGGGGCCGAGCTGCACGCGCGCCACATCGCCGAGGCGGACCGACACGCCCGCGCTCGATGTCGTCAGCGGAATCTTGCGGAAGTCATCCAGCCCCTGCAGGTAGCCCGAGGCGCGGACGATGTATTCGGCCTCGCCGAGTTCCAGCACCGAGCCGCCGGTTTCCTGATTCGCTTTTTGCAGCGCTTCGACCACGCGCGTGTGCGGGATGTTGTAGGCCGCCAGCTTGTCGGGATCGAGCACCACCTGGTACTGCTTCACCATGCCGCCGACCGACGCGACCTCGGCCACGTTGGCTACCGTCTTGAGTTCGTACTTCAGAAACCAGTCCTGCAACGCGCGCAACTGGCCCGCGTCCATCTTGCCGCTGCGGTCGATAAGCGCATAGGTGTAGATCCAGCCGACCCCCGTGGCATCTGGCCCCAAGGCCGGTTTGGCGCTGGGCGGCAGCCGCGACTGCACCTGATTCAGGTATTCAAGTACGCGCGAACGCGCCCAGTAGGGATCGGTGCCGTCTTCAAACAGGATGTAGACAAACGAGTCGCCAAAAAAGGAGTAGCCGCGCACCGTTTTTGCGCCCGGCACCGACAGCATGGTGGTGGTCAGCGGGTAAGTCACCTGATTTTCGACAATGCGCGGGGCCTGGCCGGGGTAGGGCGTACGGATGATGACCTGCACATCCGACAGGTCGGGCAGCGCGTCCAGCGGCGTTTGCTGAACCGACCACACGCCCCAGGCCGCGATCATCACGGTAGCCAGCAGCACCAGAAAGCGGTTGACCAGCGACCAGCGGATCAGCGCGGCGATCATCGCGTCGCTCCGCTGGCAGGCTTACCCGCAGCCGAAGCGGCAAGCGGGCTGATGCCTGTCAATGTTGGTTCGGCGTCTTTCGGCATCACGAACTCAAACTGCACCTGGTCGCCAACCGCCACATTGCGCGGAAGGCCACTGGCCGGTGGCTGAAAAGTCATCGTCATGTCACCCCAGCCAGCCGAGGGGATTGGGCCATGCGACAGCGTGACGCCCTCCTTGTTGATGGCTTCGACGCGGGCCTTGCCCTGGTGGGTCACAGGCTTCACGCTTTGCGCCGGGGCTTCGTTATTCAGCCGGGCTTCCACGCCCTTCAAGCTGGCTTCGGAGTCAATCAGGAATTGCGACGACACCACCACGCGCTGCCCGGCCACAAGCCCCTTTTTGATTTCGATTTGACCGCCACTTTCAAGTCCTGTTTCGACATTGACCGGCCGGTAGCGCCCGCCTTCTTCGGCCAGCATCACCACATTGCGTTGACCCGTGGCAATGATGGCCTCTGTCGGAACCAGAAGCACGGCGGTGCTCTGCATGTTCATGAACTGCATCGTGACCAGCATGCCGGGTGACAGCACACCACCTGGGTTGGCCAGCTGCACGCGTGCTTTCAGGGTGCGCGTGGCGGGCGTGACTTCGGGCAGTATGGCTTCTACCTTGCCCCTGAATACCGTGCCGGGCGCGCCCGGACTGCGGGCTTCGACGCTTGCTCCTGGTCGCAGCAGCGCAACCTGGCTTTCAGGCACTTCAGCCAGTGCCCATACCGTGGCCAGACCATTGATGCGCGCCAATGTCATGCCCGGCGCAACCGTCATGCCAACCCGTGCCACCAACTCGGCTACCACGCCGCTGGTGGGTGCGGTGATGGTGATGCGCGGTTGCGCGATACCTGAAGATTCAATGCGTGCCACCTGCACCTCGGTCATACCGGCCAGCAGCATGCGCTGGCGCGCGGCGGCAATCAATGGCGCATCTAGCCCCGCCGCTTTTTTGACAGCCAGAAACTCCTGTTGCGCCGCCACCCAATCGGGCATGTAGACATCAGCAAACGGTTGGCCTGCGCGCACCGTATCCAGCGTGGCACGCACATGCAGACGCTCAATAAAACCGGCGGCGCGCGCCTGAATCACCGACTGGTCGCGTTCGTTCCAGCCAATGCTGCCGATGGCCTGCAAGGCGGGCGTGAGCGTGCCGCGTACAACCTCGGCCGTGCGAAGCCCCAGGTTCTGCTGCACGCGCGGGCTGACCGTGACATTGCTGTTGTCGCCGCCCCGTGCACCGGCCTCACCGGCCGCACCGCCCGCATACACCGGCACCAGCATCATGTCCATGAAGGGCGACTTGGCCGGTGCGTCGAAACGTTTGCCGGGCACCATCGGGTCGTGGTAATACAGCACGCGCTGGCCGGTGGCTGGGTCCACGTCGCCGGCTTTCAAGCCGTCCTGGATGTGGCGGCGCGTGGCGGCTTCGCCGGCGGCGATGCTGCTCGAATTTGCCGGTGCAGACCCCGCCGCTGCTTGCGTGTTGCCGGTGCCGCCAGCACTCGCGCCGCGCTTCATGCCCATCACATAGAGCCCATAGCCCGCACCGCTCAATGCGAGCGTGGCCAGCAGCGTCAAGGAAATATTTTTTGCCTTCATGGCGTTTGCTCCGGAACGATTGAATTGAGACGCCACTGCAGCGCACGCTGGCGTGCCTGCAGTTCAAGCGCGCGCAGGCTTAATTCGGTTTGCTGCTTGCGCGATTCCAGTACCGAGCCCAGCTTGTCACGTCCGCTTTCATAAGCGGCGAGTAGCAAGGCTGCGCGCTGGTCGGCCAGTGGCTGGGCTTGCCCGGTGATACGGTTGAGCTTGCTGTCGATCTCTCCAAGTTCCGACAGCAGGCTCTCAAGCTCTTGCGTCTGCCTGCGCACCAGCTCGTCGTGCTCGGCGGTGATGCGTTCGACTTCCTTCTGACCGGCGCGAATCTGCGGTTGCTGGCGCTGCGCGGGTGACAGCGGCAATTCGAAAGTGAGCAGAACCGAAACCAGGTCGCCATAGCCCTGGCCGCGCTTTCCGTAGTTCACGCTCCAGCTCCAGTCGCCGCGCTTGGCCGCTTCCGCCTCACGCACGCTGGCGCTGGCCATGGCCTGCATCGGTACCAGTGTCGCAATCTCGGGGCTACGCGCCACATTGGCCAGAAGATAGGCCCGATCAACGGCCATGACGGGCAGCGGCATAGCCAGGTCGGCCACCGGTTTTTTTCCGTCGGTGTCTCCCACCCAGCGGCCCAGCGTGATACCGGCCTGATCGGCTTCGCGTCGCAGTTCATCGCGCCTGTCCTCCAGCGCAAGAGACTCCATGCCGACCGTTGCGACATCAGCGGGGTTGATTTTCCCAGCTGCGACTTGCGCGGGTGCCGTGCTTTGCAACAGCTTTTGGCGGGTGATCAATTCGTCAAACAGAGCCAACCGCTTCTCCGCAAAATAGCTTGCCAGCCAGGCGAGTCCTGCCTCGCGTCGCACGGTCTGCTTTTCCATTTCAAGCAGGGCTTCCTCACGCGCTGTGCGCGCCAGCGCCGCCTCGGCGCGGGCGGCGCGCTTGGCGCGGTTGGGCACATCCTGCATCCAGCCGATCAGTCGCTGCGTGAAATCATCGCGTGTGAGGCTGCCCCGGTTTGGCCCCGTGACCGGCAGGCTGTCAATGCCCAGCGTGAGCTTCGGGTCGGGCAGTTGCGCCGCGCTGGTTTGCAGCGCCTGCGCACCTTGCACGCTGGCGCTGCGTGCCTGCAACTGCGGCGCACGTTGTAGCGCCGCATTCAGCGCATCGTTGAACGCGATTCCCTGGGCAGACGCGAGGTTAGCGACGGCGAAAAGCGTCGAGAGCCCTGCGCCCGTGAAGAGCCGCAGTGCCAGTTTTTTGCGCTGCGCTGAACCCGTAAATCGGGAGGGGTTTTTTTTCATAGCCATTTCCTAGGGTGTTGCTGCGTGCGCAAAAGCGCACCTCAAACAAATTTTTTACAAGCTGGCGCAGGGGGGGAAGCCGGTGCCTGGCGCGTGCTTGATACGCGACGAAGAGCCCTGCTTGTCACAAGCCCGGCTACTGCCAGCGCAAGCGCTGCCCGGGTCAGGGCGTCGTCCGGAAGTCCGGAGACCCAACTCGGGCGTTGGCTTCAGGAAATGGGAGGTTTGAGGTTGAAGACGCGTTCAGCGTTGCTGAAGCGGGTGCCGTGGGACGGTGGCTCGGCCTGCGGCGTAAAAGCCGCCGTTGCCATCGTCGGGAAAATTAACGATGCCAGCGCCAGGCACAGTTCGCAGGAGTTGCAATTGCAGGACGCCACCGTTTCGTCCGCCTGATCATCTCCGACGGATTTGCCAACTTCATGCTGGGCACTCATGGGGCAGTCTTCCGGCATGGCTGCCGAGGTCGCCAAAGCTGCGTCTGTGCCCGACCCCAGCGATTTACCGCTTGCCGAGTTTTGCGTCATCACAACTTGCTGCATTGCCATGTCTACCGCCATGGCATCGCCCATCCAGCCGCGAATAGGCAGTAAGGCAATCATGAAGGCGACGAGTAGAAGGCGCATGGCGTAAGGGTACAACAAATAGAAAAAATCGGCATCACTTAAGCTTAATTTCCTGAGCTTTTTGACGCCCGCGCATTTCAAGCCACAGCGCAGCCAGCTTAAATATTAAGGGCGGCAGCAGCAGCATTTGCAGCACTGGCGAAAGGCCGACACCCAGCACCGGCAAGACGGGCATGCGTGCCGTGTAGCTCCACCGGCCCATTCCATACACCGCAACCCATTCAATGAGGATGGCGATGACCAGTCCGGTCACCAGCATTAGGGCGTAAGCGGAGGCGCCTGGGCGGACAAACCAGTCCGCGCGGCGCAATACCCACCAGCCCACACCAAAAATCATCAGCACAATGACGCCGTCTCCAAGACTGGGGACGATACAGTGCGCTGCTAACTCCAGCAGCTTCCCGTCCTCGACATAAAGAGGCATTTGCGCAAGCTCCCAGACAAAATTCAGTGGCACGCTGATGACGAACAAGCTCGTAATTGTGGGAAAAATGCGCTGGGTTTTTACCATAGCGTGATCTTATTACCATGCCCTACATGCCAGCGGGCAAATATCTCACAGTGAGCATTCGCGTTGCGGACAACTATCCAATTGGGACCGCAAAAGCAGACGGCGAATACAGGAAGTCGCGCTGCACCTGCATCACCTTACCAGCAAGCAAACATCCGGAGATCCTATGCCGCACCAGAAATACGCCGCCTGCATCGAAGCCTGCAACAGCTGCGCGGTCGCCTGCAACCACTGCTTTGCTTCATGTCTTCAGGAACCTGACGTCAAAATGATGGCCAGGTGCATTGCCCTGGACATGGACTGCGCACAGTTGTGTGCGGTGGCTGCGGCAATGATGGCGCGAGGCAGTGATCATGCTGGCGCCATTTGCGCCGTCTGCGCAGACATCTGTCAGGCCTGTGGTGACGAGTGTGCCAAACACGACATGGAGCATTGCCAGCAATGTGCGAGGGCCTGTCATGCGTGCGCAGATGCTTGCCGCAGCATGGCTGTCATGGCTTGATCAAAAATCAGTTCTTTGCTTTGACTGCAATCGACTAAATATTTAACTTCCGGAACTACCCATGACTTCAAAATTTAAATTCTCCCCAGCAGCGCTCACGGCAGCCGCCTTGACGCTTGCACTTTTTCAACCAGTGGCCCGGAGCCAATCGCCAGCCCAGCCCGCTAGCGGCGCGGGCATGGGCATGCAGAATAAAAGTATGGATATGAAAGGCATGGATATGAAGGGGATGGACATGAAGTCCATGATGAAAAACAACGACGACAAAATGGCTTCGATGAAGATGACGGGAAACGCCGATGTTGATTTTGCAATGATGATGCGTGTTCACCATCAAGGCGCCATCGATATGGCCGAGGCCGAGTTGCGCGACGGGAAAGACGCTCAAATGCGCAAGCTGGCCACCAATATCATCTCTGCGCAAAAGAAAGAGATTGCGCAGCTCGACAAATTTCTCGTTAAAAAAGGTCAGCCAGCACCGGCGATGAGCAAGTAGCTTTCATCGGCCTTGTCAAGCCATCGGGGGTGACCGGCTTGCGGGGGTTGGGAATAGACAACCCTGCTCGCAAGCTGGTCGCCATTGACCTTCTTATTTGGCGGACTGGATTTCCGTCAGAACAATCGCGCCGCCAGACTTCTCGGCCTTGAAGCGCACCTTGTCGCCGGTTTTCACTGCGGTCAGCATTGCCGGGTCTTTGACCTGAAACACCATAGTCATGCCGGGCATGTCGAGATTTTTGATCTCGCCGTGCCTGATGGTGATTTTTTTATTGTCCATGTCGACCTTGCGGATCTCGCCGTCGGCCATGTCAGCGGTGACAGCTATCGGCATCTCTTTTTTCGCATCGACCATCGGCATCGGTTCGCCGGCCTGAGAAGCTGCCAATGAGTAAGAGCTGCCAGCCAGCAGTGCGAAGGTAATCAGCAGAGTTTTGAAATTTTTCATGGATGATCTTTCAGGATTTGGTGGTGGTCCTGGCAAGTAATTTGCCAGGTGATTGAGGGAAACGGTTCGTGAAACAGGGGAGGTATCGTCCGCAAGAACCATCGGCCTGCTAGAGGCGTTGCGGATTTCAGCGTTTAAGTCAAGCACCTCCACGCTGCTGCTCTAGTGCATATCAATTGATCGTTGCAAGGCTGTCCAGCCTGCTGCGCGCATAGTGCGGGTGAGCGTCGCTGTTGGTATTCAAACGGGTGGTTTGCTACGCGCCACGTTCACTAGTCCCTTCATACCGGCGTCGAAATGGCCAGGCTGAAGGCAGGCGAAATCCACCTTGCCCGCCGAAGTGAACTGCCAGATGATCTCGCCCGCTTTGCCCGGAGCCACCGTCACCATGTTGGGATCCTCGTGCTCCATCTCCGGATTCTTTTTCATCACCTCGTAGTGATCCTTCAGGTCCTTGGCGGTTCCCAACACCATTTCGTGTTTGACCTTGCCTAAGTTTTTGGCAACGAAGCGGATGGTCTCACCCTGCTTGACGCTGAAGACGGACGAGTGAAAGCGCATGTCGTCTTTCATTTCGACGACCACGGTGCGCGTCACCTCGGAGGCTGCGCCGGGTTTGCCAATCGCGGCTTCGCCATGGCCTCCCGCGTGGCTGCCGGCAGCCATTGCAGACAAAGAGAGTACAGCGCAGGGCAGCGCTAGCAAGACGTGGCGTGATTTCATCAGAATACCTTTCAGAGTGTGAAAAAAATCGGTGCGCCCTGTCTCTCAGTGGTATGGTCTATGAGCTTGCAGAGTTGCACTTCGGTGGATGCGGGCAACCGTGACATCAGCTATCACCTCGCCGTCTGAATACTAAGAGCCCGTACCCGACATCAGACCCACCGCAGGATTACAAATCTGTAATCTTGTAGTGCCGGTCATTGATGGGGCGGAAGTTGGGGGCGTGCTACTTCCGGGCGGCTGCGAGGTGTCGCCCGGGTGCTGGTTTTGTAGTTCCGGTCTGAAATTCAAGCGTAA
>JANPFZ010000102.1:0-1913 GCA_031423655.1 Polaromonas sp. | reverse complement strand
TCCCGGCGCGTGACAGGTTCTGGCAGTTGCAACCAGCTCTTGCTGGGCTACTCGCTTGAGCGCAGCACCTTGCGTTTCACGGAAGGCGTCGTGACCGCGCGCACCTGTGACACAGGAATGCAGCAGGAAAGCGCCTTTCTTGCTGCGTTGGCTGACGTCACCAGCTTCAACATGGAAGCCCGAACGCTGCGCCTGCTCGATGCACAAGGGCGTGTCATCGCACGGTTTCGCGCCGAGGAGATCTGAATCGGCAGACATTTCAGGCCATCGCGCGCCGCGCCGCGCCTAAAAATCCGCCAAGGCGTCTTGCTGCCGACTAAAATCGGAATCACGCGGGTGTAGTTCAATGGCAGAACTTTTGCTTCCCAAGCAAATAGCGTGGGTTCGATTCCCATCACCCGCTCCATTCAACAATATTGCACCACCGTCGCGAGTCACTTGAATCGTCAGATAGCTTTAAGCTAAGCCAACGAACGTTATGCCAAAGAGGCCGATGCTCCAACAACAGCGACAGCGACAGGAGTTAATCAAGATCGACGTAATACGTGTAACTACGTACGGCGAAATTCAGAGTGCGTAATCTGGTTAAACAGCAGCGATAGGTCGTCACCCCTCGCTTTCTGATTTCGAAACACTCGCGCGCGTTCGAGCTCTGCTTCTGTTGAAGTCAGGCATCACTTCCCGTGATTGCATCCAATACGAATAGCAACGGTTATTATTCACGCCCGCCCGGCACCGCGATTGTTCGGATTGCGGCCAGCCAACTCTGCATGAGTTTCATTGGCGGCGGGGCTGCTCGATTTGTAAGCAGAGCGGATTGACGCAGATCTCCCCAGACCTAAGATTTGTTCGTGCGGTCGAGCGTTGATCGCACCGCTAGCGCAGCGTAAGCGCAACAATCAGGAGGCAGCATGTTCATAAAAACCACCAGCTTATTCAGCCTGGCTAGGCGCAGTCTTGGGTCGGGCTTGCTTATTTTTGGCGCCGTTGCAGGCGGCGGGGCCTTAGCAGCCACGTCGGCTGGCTGCGAAGGCGGGGGATTCACGATTCTGGGCCTCAGCGGCGACCAGGACACCACCGTGCCAGCGCCTCCGGCCACTGCCACCACGTTCCTGGTCGCGGGAAAATACGTGCAGTTCGAGGTGGTTGCCGCCACCCTTGGCATTCGCAACTATGCGTTTCGTCCAACCACCAATGCGCTGGACAGGACGAACGGGATGCTCACGCCGGTGTACGAGAGCAAGACACCCAACCATAAAGGCCTGACGCTTTCAAGTGATTTGCTTATCGAGCTGAAGGAAGACTCCGTGAGTATCGAGCGCTCCGGCACCGGCCTGACCATGAAGATTCAGGCCAAAGACTGCGCGCAGGGAGGCCTGTTTCAGATGGAACCCGAGCGTAGCGACGCCACCGCCACCGAAATCGTTCACACGCTCGCCACCCCCGGCGGTAACCTGACGCCGTTTTATTTCGACAACCGAAATTTTCGAGCCCGCGAGGGTGAACTGGTGCCCTTTAAAGACATCATGATCCCTGTGCCCGCGCGCATTAATATCGCCAACGACTTCTCGCCCAAATTCGTCGTGCGTGACAGCGCGCAGGTGGCTAAGCGGATTCTTGAACCAAGTTGCACCAACCTCATTACCACCCCCAAAGGGACACAGGCTGTAGTACAGCACTGTGGCGGCGTTTCCCGCTGGTTGGTTGCCAGCGGCGGCCGCATGGGCATGGTGTCGGGAGAGGACGCGACCGAAGTCGCTCCGGGTCCAACAGATTGCGTGCAAAACTGCCAGGCCCAAAACCAGGTGCGAGGCCGTGCTGTGAACCTGGGCTTCCCGTTCCAGGTGGACCCCGCTGATCGCCTGCAACCGCGCCCGTGATGGCAACTCTACCGTTGAAATAGCGTCAAACCC
>JANPFZ010000101.1:0-1503 GCA_031423655.1 Polaromonas sp. | reverse complement strand
GCACGCCCACACCGACGAGCACGGCACTCACCAAGAACGCCAGCCAGCCGACCCCAAAGCCGACCAGGCTGAAGGCCGACAACAACAGGCCAAAAATACACAGCGCCAGAGCGCTGTAGCGCACAGGTACGTCCGCCATGCTGGCGTGTTTTTGCAGCGGGTGGATGAGGGCGTCAAGTCGCTTCAGCATGGCGGCGCTTTCTAAATGGCAAGGTCAAGACGGGCCGTGATACGGCAGCCGGCAGATACACTGCGCATCATAAGAGTGCTCGTGGTACTCAGTACCGTTTCCCCCTCATGAACCTCCCTGTTGACCCTTCCACCGGCTTTCTCGAAGTCAAGGCCTTTGACGAGCTGGATGCGATTCTTGACGACTTGCGCACGCGCTACGACGAAACGCCGCAGTGGGAATTCTGCGAAGGCTTCATGGCTGCGGTGCTCTGCTCGCGCCGCGTGATGGATGCCGACGAATATCTGGCCGCGCTGCTGGCGCTGCCTGCCGAGGGCGCGGTGGCTGATGCCGAAGATGGCTTGTTCGCCAGCGACGCACAGCGCAGCCGCTTCATGGCGCTCTGGAACCAGCGCTGGATCGAAGTCGCTACTGCGCTTGATTCGGAAGTTGACTCGCTGGAAGATGATCGCTGCTACCACCCCGAGGTGATGGATGTCCGCGGCGCCGTGGCCGCGATGCCGCCGGAAGAGCAGCTCAATTTCACAGAAGAAGACCTGCCCGCATTCGCCCAGGTGTGGGCGCTGGGCTTCATGTTCGCCGTCGAATACTGGCCCGAAGAATGGGCCGCCCCCAAAGACAAGGATGCCGCCAAATGGCTGGACGACGCGCTGCAGGCCATCGTCGCCATGACCGAAGACGATGTTGACGCGCCCGAGGTGTCACCGCTGGACGAAGACGGTCCGCCCAGCACCAGCATTGCGCGGCTCAACGCTTTTGGCGAAGCGATCTGGGCCGTGTACGACCTGCGCGAACTCTGGCAGACGCTGGGGCCAAAGGTGGAGACGGTGCGCAAGGAAGCGGCGCCAGGGCGAAATGATTTGTGCCCCTGTGGCAGCGGCAGGAAATACAAAAAGTGTCATGGGGCGGGATGACGGGGATTTGATGACGCTATTAGTTTTATAGCTTCTTGCGCAAGTTTTACATGGGTTAAAGAGATATTTGGTTACTAATCCAGACCGCGTGCCAGATTTGTTCCTTAACCGGGGACCACAGGCTCGCAGCGCACTTCGGTCTTCACCGAGCTGGCGATGTAGCAGGCCTCGTGCGCTTCATGATGAATCGCGTCAATGTCGGCGCGGGTCGGCAGCTTCTCGCCCGAAAACGTCACCTCGGGCCGCAGCGTGACCACGGTCATCGCCATTTTCCCGTCGGCGTTCCTCGCCATCACACCGCTGGCCGCGTCGACGTAGCGGTCAACGCAAAATTTGTGTTTGCCGGCAATCGATAAAAACCACAGCAGGTGGCAGCTTGAAAGCGACGCTACAAACGCT
>JANPFZ010000100.1:0-2051 GCA_031423655.1 Polaromonas sp. | reverse complement strand
CCGATCATCATGTTCAGCACCACCAGCACGCCGAAATGCACTAGATCGACGCCGAGCAGTTTGGCCGCCGGCAGCAGCATCGGCACGAACACCAGCAGCAGTACCGACACGTCGAGAAAGCATCCCAGCAGCAGAAACATCACATTGACCAGCAGCAGAAACTTGATCTGCGATAGCTGCATGGAATCAACCCACTGCGCCATCGCCTGCGGCACGCCTTCGGCGGTGAAGGCGTAGTTGAGGATGAAGGAGCCGGCCAGAATCAGCGTGATCACCGCGCTGCCGCGGGTCGATTCCATCACCACGCCCCAAAAGCTGCGCCAGGTCAGCGCCCGGTACACGACGCCTGCCAGCACCAGCGCATGAAACGCAGCCACGGCAGCGGCCTCGGTCGGTGTGAAGGCGCCGGAATAAATGCCGCCCAGCAGCACGATGGGCATAGACAACGGCAGCGCGCCGCGAAAAATAATGGCGGGCCATTCGCGGCGGGGAATTTTTTCCTCGCGTGGCATGTTGCGTTTCAACGCGATGAAATGCACCACCACCATCATCAATATCGCCATCAAAAAGCCTGGCACTACACCGCCCAGGAACAGCGCGCCGACCGAAGCGCCAGACACCAGCGCGTAAATCAGCATCGGAATTGACGGCGGAATGATCGGCCCCAGTGTGGCGCTGGCCACCACCACGGCGCCAGCAAAGCCGCGCGAATATTCAGGCTTTTTAAGCATCTGCTTGATGGTGACGAGCCCCGGCCCGGCGGCGTCGGCAATCGCACTGCCGCTCATGCCCGAAAAAATCACACTGACCAGAATATCGACCTGCGCCAGCCCGCCGCGCATGCGCCCAACCAGAATGCGGCAAAAATCAAAAATGCGTTCACTCACCGTGCCCGCATTCATGATGTTGGCCGCAAACACAAAGAGCGGCACCGCCAGCAGCACGTAGCTGTTGTACAGGCCGTTGCCGATCTGCTCGGCCACCAGCCCGACATCCTGCCGCTTCACCAGCAGGTAGGCGATGCCTGCTGCAATCATCGAAAAACCAATCGGCATGCGCAGCAGCATGGCCGCGACCATCACCCCGCTTAGTACCAGCATGCCTGTGGTCACAAATACAGATCCGCTTCCAGCCCGATGCCGCGAACGGCATTTCTGATCGCCAGCGTGGCGCGTACGACCAGCGCTATCAGCAGCACCACAAAGGGCAAAAACACCCACATGAACGAAACGCCCAACACCGGTGTGCCTTCGCGGTTCATGAAATGCACGTAGTCCCAAGTGGCTGGAATAGCGCATAGCGCCAGCCCACCCACTAACAGGTTCCCCGCGATGCGCATGGCTTGGCGCCAGCGCAGGCCCACGCTGTTCCAGACCAGATCGAAGGCCACATGTTCGCGTTCGGGCACCACGACGGCGGCTGCCCACAGAATGATCCAGACGTAAAGGATGACGGCAGCTTCGTCGGTCCACGCCATCGGCTTGTTAAAGCCGAAGCGCGCGGTGACCTGAATCACGAAGACGATGAAGAGCGTAAGGAAAAGACCACCGCCAATCGCGTTGGCAGCTTTTTGCAGCAAGCGCATCACGAACGAAACCCGAGGCTATCTGGTCGCGTTAATACGTTCCAGCAAACCCTTGCTCCAGACCTTGGCGTAGTCAGAGTTCTGATAGGTGGTTTGTACCGATTTGCGAAAGGCTTCCACATCCGGCGTGGTCACCTGCAAGCCTTCTTTCTTGAAGAATTCCACCAGCTGGCCCTCTTCCTTGATGCGGTTTTCATTGTTGTAGGCAGAGGCGGCATCGGCGGCGGCTTTCACCTTCTGCTTTTGCACGGCGCTCAGCGCGTTCCACGCCTTGTTCGAGATGGCAATGAAAATGCCATCGACCAGATGGCTGGTCATCACGATCTGCTTGGTCACTTCATAAAACTTCGCCGCGCGCACTGAGGGCAGAGGGTTGTCCTGACCGTCGATGGTGCCGGTTTTCAGGCCCAGATACACCTCGCCGAACGCCAGCGGTGTTGGTGTGGCGCCCAGTGCTTCGCCCAGA
>JANPFZ010000099.1:0-8526 GCA_031423655.1 Polaromonas sp. | reverse complement strand
CGGCTGGTAGAGCTTCACGGCGGAACTGTCGAGGTCTACAGCGTGTTGGGGCATGGCAGCGAGTTTGTCGTTCGCCTGCCCGTGATGGTGGCCGCACTTCCCGTGGCCCCGCCGCTTTTGAGGGAGCCGGTTCAGCAACGCGGAAAATCCTGTCGGGTGCTGGTTGTCGATGACAACGTCGATGCGGCACAAAGCGTGGCGATGCTGCTGGACATGTCAGGGCATCAGTGCCGTATGGCGCATGATGGTCCGAGTGGGCTGGAAGCGGCGCTGGCGTGGCAACCGGATGTGGTGCTGCTGGACATTGGCCTGCCAGGGCTGAACGGTTTTGAGGTGGCCAGGCAGATTCGCCAGCAGCCGCTGCTCAAAAATGTGGTACTCGTCGCCCTGACGGGGTATGGGCTGGAGGCCGACCGGCAGCGCTCTCGAGACGCCGGTTTTGATCACCACTTGGTGAAGCCCGCCGACTTTGACGATATAGAAAAAATTCTGGCCAGCCTCGACCAAGGCGACGGTAGCAGTGCGCCAGCTGCGGCGCTGACAATGCAAAAGTAAAAGGCGCAGGTTTGCGCACCCGCTCTTTTTTTCAATCTAGTTTTTCAGGACATCCCATGAATAGTGCATCGCTCAAAGAAGTTGTCAGCGACCAGGAATGGCAGCTGCGCGTGGACCTGGCGGCCTGCTACCGGCTGGTGGCGCTATACGGCTGGAGCGATCTGGTCTTTACCCACATCACGGCGCGCGTGCCGGGGCCAGAGCACCACTTTTTAATTAACCCGTATGGTTTGATGTTTGACGAAATTACCGCCTCGTCGCTGGTGAAAATTGACGGTCAGTGCAACAAGATCATCGACTCACCTTTCCCCGTGAACCCGGCCGGCTTTGTGATCCACAGCGCCGTACACGAGGCGCGCGATGACATCAGCTGCGTGCTGCACACCCACACGCGTGCGGGCGTGGCGGTGAGCGCGCAAAAGTGCGGTATCTTGCCCATCAGCCAGCAGTCCACCTTCATTCTGGCGTCGCTGGGTTATCACGACTACGAAGGCGTGGCCTTCCGCGCCGATGAAAAACCGCGTCTGCAAAAAAGCCTGGGCAAGGCGAGTCATCTGGTGCTGCGCAACCACGGTTTGCTGACGGTAGGCAAGACGATTGCCGATGCGTTCCTGAACATGTACCGGTTTGAGAGCACCTGCCAGATCCAGACCACAGCGCAAGCCGGCGGCGCGCTGATTGAATACGACGCGCAGATTTATCGAGGTGACGACAACGCAGCGGCTTATATTCGCAGCGGCGGCACCGGCGGCGCATTTGTCTGGCCATCGCTGCTGCGCAAGCTCGACCGGCTTGATGACGGCTACAAAAGCTGACTGACGCCAAGCAGGTTCGCCGTTCCGGCCCAAGCTGAAAATCGGCGAATTCTTGAGAAAATTGGCGCTGCAGCCCAATATTTACGGGCGCAAGAAGCTATCAATATAATAGCAGATCAAGCGTCGGGCCGACCCGAAGCAATACCGGGCGCGATGCTGAGCTGGATGCGGCTGGAACCGTCCCGAGCGGAAATCTGCACGCAAGCAAACCTTGTCCACGCAGGCGCAGCGGTACTAGTACTTAGGGACCCTCTGCATAACTCCCTGCGGTCTGTGGTGGCGCGGGCTCGGGCGGTCTGCGGCGTTGCTTTTCTTGCCAATAGCCGGGCTATTGGCTGCAAAAAGGCGCCTTGCAGCCCATCCCGATCCGCGTACCACAGTTCCACCAGAGTTATGCAGAGGGCCCTTAGGTATTTGCACTGTATTGAGCGTTGAAGCGTCGCGTGCATGATGGGCACGGCTTAATCACAACAACGGGCGCAATCGCGACCGCATACCGAAAGCAATTTATGAAGCGAATCGCGACTCTGATCCTGAAGACCAGCGTACTGAGCGCGGCTATTTTGACGCTGCCCGCTTTCGGCGGCGACAACAATGACCCGCCTTCTGACAACGACTCTGCGCGCGCCCTTGTCAACCGCAAGCCGGCCTATCTGGGCCCTGTGCACACAACCAGCTACGACGGCAACATCGACGACTTGCTGACTGCTGGGCTTGGCAAAGCCGGCCTCGGCGGCACCGCACCGCTTGCGGCCGACTTGCTGAATCCGACGCCGGCCGAGCTGCGCAAGAGCGCAATCTTCAACAACTACCGCGCGATTCTCGACATCACGCCGGGTGGCGGCTACGGGACGCTGTACGGGCCGAACGTCGATGCCCAAGGGGTGGTGACGACCGGCCACGGCAAGATCGCTGGCACCGAGTCCATCGCTTATTCGGATCCCGGCAGCGGCCGGCAGAACGTCACGATGATGGTGCAGGTCCCCAGCACCTTTGATGTCGCCAAGCCCTGCATCGTCACCGGCACATCGAGCGGCTCGCGCGGCGTTTACGGTGCCATTGGTTCGTCGGGCGAGTGGGGTTTGAAGAACGGCTGCGCGGTGGCCTATACCGACAAGGGCACCGGCAACGGCATTCACGATCTACAGAACAACACGGTGAACCTGCAGAACGGCACGCGCGCCAATGCGGACCTTGCCGGCAAGGATTCGATTTTCACGGCGCATCTCTCCGACAGCAAGCGCAATTCCTTCAACACCGCGACGCCGAACCTCTTTGCCGTCAAGCATGCGCATTCGCAGCAGAATCCCGAAAAGGATTGGGGTAAGTACACGCTGCAGTCGATCGAGTTCGCCTACTACGTGCTCAACGAGCAATTTGGTGACCGCACACGCGACGGCAAGCGGCGCCTGAAAAAATTCACGCCGGGCAACACCATCGTGATCGCGTCCAGCGTCTCCAACGGCGGCGGTGCCGCACTGGCCGCTGCCGAGCAGGACACCCAGGGCCTCATCAGCGGAGTCGCCGTCGCCGAGCCGCAGATGCAGGTGACGCCCGACTCGCGCCTGTCGGTAACGCGTGGTAGCAGCACGCTGGTCGGCACCGGACGCTCGCTTTACGACTACAACACCCTGGCTAATTTGCTTCAGCCGTGCGCGGCGCTGGTGTCGCCGGCGACCAATGCGTTCAATACCATCAATCCCATCACCGCTGCCAATCGCTGCGCTGCGCTGCAAACGGCAGGCCTGATCACCGGTGCCAACACCGCCGCGCAGGCGGCCAGCGCGCTGGCGCTGCTGCGCTCGGCTGGCTGGCAAGCCGAAAGCGATGTGCTGCACGCGGCGCACTATGCTTTCGCAGTTCCCGCCGTCACGCTGACTTACGCCAATTCCTATGGCCGCTTCGGCGTTGAGGACAACCTGTGCGGCTACAGCTATGCAGCTACCGGTGCGGCGGCATCGACCACACCGTTCGCGCCAGTGCCAGCGGTGCCCGCGTTGATCGCCAATTCATTTGGTGCCGGCAACGGCGTGCCGCCAACGCTCGGCATCAACATCGTCAACAATCTCAGCGCTGCGGGCCCGCTGCTCGATGCGGCGTCTTTTTCGGCCGACCTGGTGCTGAACTACAACGCGCCCGGTGCCTTGTGCCTGCGTGAGCTGGCAATCGGCAACAGTGACGACGCACAGCGCGTGCAAAGTGGCGTGAGCAAGGTGCTGCGCAGCGCCAATCTGCGCGGCAAACCGGCGCTGATCGTGCATGGGCGCGCCGACACGCTGGTGCCGGTGGCGTTCACGTCGCGGCCTTACTTCGGCCTGAACAAGATCGTCGAAGGCAGCCGCAGCAAGCTCGCCTACATCGAAGTCGCGAACGCGCAGCACTTCGACGCCTTCCTGGGCTTTCCGGGTTTCGGCAACCGTTTCGTGCCGCTGCACCGCTATTTCGTGCAGGCGATGGACTTGATGTACGCCCATCTGAAGACAGGCGCGCCGCTGCCTGAAAGCCAGGTCGTTCGCACCACGCCGCGCGGGCTGACTGGCGCCGCCGTCAACCCGATCACGCCAGCCAACGTACCGCCCATCCAGGCGGTACCGGCCTCGGGCGACGCGATCACCTTTGCCAACAACGTGGTGACCGTCGCGAATTAGGTTTTAGTTTTTTTGAGCTGAAACCTCAGACCCGCCGAGGAGTTTTCTTTTCGGCGGGTTTGTTATTCGGCCTTCTTCATTCCGGCTTGCCCGGCCCCGGCAACAGCACAAACGCCGTCGCCCCGCACACCAGCAGCGCCGCCATGCTGGCAAACACGGCGGTGAACGGGTCCACGCCCCAGGCCGCCGCGCTGGAGGCGACGACGCCGGTAAACCACTGCATCGCGGCCACGCCGAGAAACATCGCCATCGTGAACACCGCCATTGCGCGTCCGGTCATGGCCGCCGGGTAGGCGCTGCGCACGTCGGCGTACTGCAGCACCAGGTAGCCCGACAGCAGACCGATGACGACCGGCCCGACCACGTCGACGAGTGTGCTGTGAATAAAAGCGAAGGCCGCAAACAGCGTGGCCGCCAGCAGCGTGAAGCCGACGATCCAGCGGCGCCTGTGCTTGGGCCCCGGGTCCAGCCGGCCAAACAGCGGCGGCCCGAACAGCGAGGTGACCGACATCACCAGCGCCACATGGCCGCTCTGCACCAGCGAAAACCCGTCACGCTGTGCCAGCAGCGGCCCCAGCCACAGGCCACGCAGCGAAATGAAGGACGCATAACCGACGCAGGCCAGCAGCACGATGCCCAGAGTGTGCGGCATGGTCAGCAGCGCGCCAAATTTTGCCAGCGCCTGGGCAATGGATTCACGCGAACGCGTGCCGTCCAGGCCCGGTACTGCCGCGGGCTCATGCACCAGCCAGAAGATCAGCAACCAGGCAGCCGCCGCCATGCCGCCCAGCACCATGAACCCGACGCGCCACGACGTGGCCGAAATCAGCCAGGCCAGCGGCGTGCCCGTCAGCAGCATGCCAATGCCGCCCAGCCCGAGGGTAAGGCCCGAAATCGCCGCGAAGCGCGCGGCTGGAAAATGGCGCGCGATGAACACCGTACACACCAGAAACGCCGGCGCGCAACCAACACCAATCAGCACCTGCGCGAACAGCAGCGCGCCATAGCTGCCCGAGAGTGACGCCAGCACCGAGCCCGCAATAGCGACCGGAAACGCCAGCAACACCGTACGCCGCACACCCTGCAGATCAATGCTGATGCCCATGACCAGCTGCATCAATCCAAAGGCAAAGTGAAACGCGCCGGCAAACAGCCCCAGCTGCTGCGCGCTCAAATCAAACTCGGCCTGCAGCGGCACCGCCATGATGGCCGCCACCGTGCGCCAGGCCTGGCTCAATACAAAGCCCGCCGTCAGCGCCAGCAGCATGATCCAGACCGCTTGGGACGGCGTGGCGCTGTCCTTCATGCGGGCAGGCCCAGCTCAGTGGTGATGTCAGTAATGATGTCAGTGGTGGTGGCCATGCTCGCCGTGTACATGCCGGTGGGTAATTTCTTCTTCGGTGGCCGCGCGCACATCCAGCACCTTGACGTGAAAACGCAGCGCCTTGCCGGCCAGCGGGTGGTTGCCGTCAAGCATCACCACATTGCCCTTGATCTTCACGACATTGAAAATGTGCTGGCTGCCGTCTTTGCCCCGGCCTTCCAGCTGCCCGCCCATCTTCACCCCCGGCGGAAACTGGCTCTTGGGAATCGTCTGTAGCAGCGACTCATCGCGCACACCGAAGGCGTCGGCAGCCTGCAAGTCAAGCGTGACCTGGAACCCGGCCTCCTGACCTTCCAGCGCTTCCTCGACCTTGGGCAGCGTGTTGCCGTAGCCGCCGTGCAGGTAAACAGAAGGGTCGGCGCTTTCTTCAATCACCTTGCCGCCGATTTCAGCGACTTTGAAACGCAGCGTGACGGCGGTGTTTTTTTCGATTTTCATGAGGGCTTTCGGCAAGAGTTTTTTTGGGTGGCTACCGGGGCGGCGTCGGGGAATCTTAGCCGTGCTGAGCTTGAATCAGGACTCATCAGACATGCCGATGCGCCATTCAAGCCAAGGCTTCGACAGGTTCAGCCCGAACGGGTCTGGAAACCCCGCCCCAAAACCTCAAACCTTAAATCTCAATCTTGCTACCCAGCTCCACCACAGCGTTGTTCGGCAAATTCAAAAAATCTGCCGCGCCACTGGCGTTGTGGTGCATCTGCGCAAACAGCTTTTCGCGCCACTGCACCATGCCGCCGCCCAGGGTCGGAATGATCACGTCGCGCGACAAAAAGTAGCTGGTCGACATCGGTTCGAGTTCGCAGCCGAGGTTGCGGATGTGCTGTAGCGCGCGCGGCACGTCCAGATCGTTTTTAAAGCCGTAATGAATTACCACCTGCCAGCACTGGTTGTCGAGGGGCTGGACTTCAATGCGCTTGTCGATCGCGATCCACGGCACTTCGTGGCTGCGTACTGTGACAAACAGGTTGTTGGCATGCAGCACCTTGTTGTGCTTGAGGTTGTGCAGCAGCGCGTTGGGCACGGTGCCGGGTTCGGCAGTGAGGAACACGGCGGTTCCGTCGACGCGCGCGGGCGGGTTCAGAAACACCGACTCAAGAAACGCGTCGAGCGGTATCGCGTCGCTGCGCAGCTTTTCATTGAGCATATGCCGGCCTTCTTTCCAGGTCATCATCAGCGTGAAGATGATGCCGCCTATGACCAGCGGGAACCAGCCGCCGGCGAAGAGCTTCATCAGGTTGGAGGCAAAAAACGCGAAGTCGACGAGGAAGAAAATACCGGTGGCAACCAGGCACAACCACAGCGGGTATTTCCAGCCGTAACGAATGACGTAGAACGTCAGAATCGTGGTGATCAGCATGTCAGTACACACGGCAATGCCGTAGGCGGCGGCCAGATTGCTTGACGAACGGAACATCACCACCGCCAGCACGATGGTGACGAACAGCCCCCAGTTGATAAACGGCATGTAGATTTGCCCGGTGTCGCGCACGCTGGTGTGCTGGATATTGAGACGCGGCAGATAACCCATCTGAATCGCCTGCTTGGTGACGCTGAAGGCGCCGGTGATCAGCGCCTGCGACGCAATCACCGTGGCTGCCGTTGCCAGCCCCACCAGCGGCAGCAGCGCCCAGTCAGGCGCCATCAGATAAAACGGGTTTTTAACTGCCGCCGGGTTGGCCAACAGCAGCGCTCCCTGGCCGAAATAGTTCAGCACCAGGCAGGGCATGACGACAGAAAACCAGGCCAGGCGAATCGGTTTTTTGCCAAAGTGACCGAGGTCGGCATACAGCGCTTCGGCGCCGGTCACACACAGCACCACGGCGCCCAGAATGATGAAGGTGGTACCCGGGTTGCGCCACATGAAACCGAGCGCGTAGTGCGGGCTGATGGCTTGCAAAATTTCGGGGTGCGTGATGATCTGCGAGATGCCCAGCAGCGCAATGACCAAAAACCAGACCAGCGTAATGGGTCCAAAAAACTTGCCGATGCCGGCCGTGCCGTGCTTCTGAACCATGAACAGACAGAACAGAATCGCCAGCGTGATCGGGATGACGCCTTGCTTGAAGGCGGGCGATACGACTTCCAGCCCCTCGACGGCTGACAGCACGGAAATCGCCGGGGTGATGACGCCATCACCGTAAAAAAGCGAGGTACCGAAGATGCCGACGACCAGCAGCACGCGCCTGAGCTCAGGCTTGTCTTTCACCGCGTTGGACGCCAGCGCAAGCATGGCGATCAGCCCGCCTTCACCGTTGTTGTCGGCCCGCAGCACCAGCGCCACGTATTTGATCGAGACGATGACCGTCAGCGTCCAGAAGAAGATCGACAAGATGCCGTAGATGTTGTCGGGCGTGAACGGCACATGGCCGGACCCAAAAACCTCCTTGACGGCATACAAAACGCTGGTGCCGATGTCGCCGTAGACGACGCCGATGGCGCCCAACGTAAGCGCCGTGAGGGATGATTTTTGACTGGACACAAAAACTTCCCGGCTTAGGCTGATGAGCCGGCGCACAAGCCGTTTCACCCGCTGCGGGAATGGTTATCAAGGGATGGCTATTGTGCGCCAAAGCCTCGCCGGGCCGGCGACGGCAGACTTCACCTCATCGCGTCAGCGAAGACTATTTGCGGTTTTGTTGCGGTGCAGCAACTGACGGCCCCGCGGCTACGCGGACAGGAGGTGGTGGTTCTGGAGTACTTCCCCTGATTGCTATTTTTTATATAGCTGCTTACGCACGTTTCATAGGGGCTGGAGGTGTAAAACACCTGTACTTTGGCTCCCACCGTCCGCGCTGGCCTCCAGCCGCCTGCCAGAAGGCTTTGCTCAAAGGCGCTAAGCCGTCCAGCCCAGGTAATACGTACGCAAACAGCTATTAAAATAATAGCAATAAGTCCGCCTACCGGCAAGCCACCAAGGCCTTGCCGGCCAGCTGCGGCTTCAGCCCGTCGAGCAGCGAGCGCAGGTAGGCATCAGCGGCGGGCAGGGTGAGCAGCTGGCCGCGCACGTCGGGCCGCTCTTGCACCACCCGGGCGCTGCGCACGCCGCGCTGGGTGAGCTTGCCGAGCTCGGTTTCGGCGTCGGCCGCGCTCCCGAAGCGGCCCAGCGACAGGCCGGGGCCGAAAG
>JANPFZ010000098.1:0-5599 GCA_031423655.1 Polaromonas sp. | reverse complement strand
CCTTGCTCTTTTTTTCTCGGCGTCTTTTGAATCTGAAACCGCTTCCGAAATTGCCCTGTCGCATTATGTGAACGGCAATGCGGACTTCGCCGATTGCATGCACGTGGCGCTGGCGCACGCGGCGGGTGAAAGCCCGCTATGAACGTTTGACCGGGCTGCGTCCAAAGTTGATGGGGCGAAACTGGTTGTTTAGCCAATCAGATTTCAACGTTGCCACTTTTTTGGCATTTGAGAACCCGCTCCAGCCCATGTAAATATTGGACAACAAGCTATAAAAAGCATAGCGTCTACATTAAACTCCGCAGTGAACTCCGCAGTGCATCGGGGTCAGATCCTGATGGTCGCTGATGCCACTGACGGGCCGATGTTTTGCGCTCGGCGCTAGTCCTCCTCACGCTGATGCCGTGCGGCAAGAACGGTCACTGTTCCCGCATGCTCAGTTTTAAACAACGCCACATGACCCGACGCGCCAAACGAAATGGCGAGTTCCCCGAGACGCGGGCCGTATTCTTGATCCACGCCAAAGGTTCACGCCCTGACTGCCCAATTTCAAACCCGCGCTCAAGGTGTTCAGGGTTTTCAGGGTGTTCAGGATGCTATGGAATAAATGGCTTCATGCGCACGTGCTTCCTGGGCTAGAAGCAAGTTTTTCTTAAAAGTGATGTGTGCGGGCAGACCGTTGAATGGAGTCGGCAGAAATACTGCGACCACAGCAATGCTGTCCCAGCTAGGGATAGTCCTATATAAAAAATGCATGAAAAGCAGGCGTTAGCAAACCGTCGGCTTACAGTCGCGCTTGGTACGCTTTTTGCACTCATATCGGCGACCTGAACAATACATCTGCAGCCATTCCCTTTGGAGAAACCATGTTGAAACAAGCTCAAAAAATCGGTCTTCTGGCCGCCGCCGTTGCGGCACTCGCGGTCATCTCTGCGCCTGCCCAAGCCGGCAAAACCCTTGACGCGATAAAAGCGCGCGGCCAGGTGGTTTGTGGTGTCAACACCGGTCTGGCCGGGTTCTCCGGCGCCGACAGCAACGGCGTCTGGACGGGTCTGGACGTTGACGTTTGCAAAGCCATTGCCGCAGCCGTGCTGGGCGACGCCACCAAGGTGAAATGGGTTCCGCTGAACGCGCAGCAGCGCTTTACGGCGCTGCAGTCGGGCGAGGTGGATATCTTGTCGCGCAACACCACGTTTTCGCTCACGCGGGACGCATCACTCGGCCTGAGCATGACGGCCGTCACCTACTACGATGGCCAGGGTTTCATGGTGCCCGTGAAGGGCAAGGTCACAAGCGCCAAGCAGCTCAAGGGCGCCACGGTGTGCGTGCAGTCTGGCACCACCACAGAAAAAAACCTGACCGACTACAGCCGCGCCAACAACCTGAATATGAAACCCGTGGTGTTTGAAAAGCTCGAAGCCGTCAATGCCGCCTATTTCTCGGGCCGCTGCCAGGCCTACACCACCGACGCGTCGGGTCTGGCATCGATTCGCAACAAGGAAGCCACCAAGCCGGACGAGCACTTGATCTTGCCGGACCTGATCTCGAAAGAGCCGCTCGGCCCCATGGTGCGCCGGGGTGACGACGAGTGGTTTGCCATCACCAAATGGGTAATCTACGGCCTGATTGAAGCAGAAGAATATGGCGTGACGCAAGCCAACGTTGATGCGATGCAGAAAGACAGCAAAGACCCGGTCATTGGTCGCCTGCTGGGCAGCACCGAAGACACTGGCAAGCTGCTGGGGCTTGACAAGGACTGGTTAGCCCGGGGCGTCAAGGCGGTGGGTAACTACGGCGAAATCTTCGAGCGCAATGTAGGTCCGAAAACCCCGCTGGCCCTGCCGCGCGGCGCCAATAACCTCTGGACCAAGGGCGGCCAGATGTACGCGTTCCCGGTGCGCTGAACCTGGCAGAACGAGCTTGGCAAGAAACTTCAACCTGGTTGAAGCTTCAGCGCAAACGGGCCTTATCGCTGCTTCAATAGTTTGATGAGGTCCGTTTTCTTTTCGTTTTTCTGTCGCCGGAACACGCTGTATGCCAGAGACTCCGATTGAAGAGGTCCTGATTCCCCCGCGCGTCATGCCACCCGCGCGGCGCAGCGTGTTTTCGTGGCGCAGCAAGCAGGCGCGCGGCGTGATTTACCAGCTTCTGGTGCTGTCCGTCGTCGCGTTTCTGGTCTGGCTGCTGGTCAGTAACACGCTGGCCAACATGAAGGCGCGCGGCATTCAAAGCGGCTTTGATTTCTTGCTGCAGACGGCCGGCTTCGATATCGGTGAGGAGATCACCGGTTACGACTCCAACCAGCCTTATTGGCGGGCTTTTTTGGCCGGCGTGGGCAACACGCTGCGCGTGGCGATCATTGGCGTGCTGCTGACGACGATTCTGGGCACCTTGCTGGGCATTGGCCGCTTTTCACGCAACGCATTGGTGCGCGGCATTTGCTACGGCTATGTCGAGTGCTTTCGCAACATTCCGGTACTGCTGCAGCTTTTGATGTGGTACCTGATTTTTACCGAATACCTGCCGTCCATCGATCAAGCGTTGACGGTTAGCAATCTGTTTTTTCTGAGCAAGAACGGTGTATCTTTTCCGTCTCCGGTGTGGTCGCCGGGCTACCTGTTGGCGCTGACGGGTTTGCTGATAGGCGGGGTGGCGTCTTTTGCTTACGCCCGCAGCGCACGCAAGGCGTTTGATCTGACCGGGAAAATCAGGCCGGTGCTGTGGGTGTCACCGGCCTTGGTTGCAGGTGGCGCTGTGATCGGCTGGCTGGCCGGCGGCGCCCCGTGGCAGTGGATGATTCCGGTCAAAAACGAGGTTCAGGTCGAAGGCGGCGGCGCGCTTTCGCCCGAATACATGGCCCTGCTGCTGGGGCTGGTGCTCTACACCTCGGCTTTTGTGGCCGAAGTGGTGCGCGGCGGCATCGCGTCGGTGGCGGCGGGGCAGCATGAAGCCAGCGCGTCGCTTGGCCTGCCTGCGCGGCTGTCAATGCGGCTGGTTATCTTGCCGCAGGCGCTGCGCGTGATCATTCCGCCGATGACGAATCAGTTTTTGAACCTGACCAAAAACTCATCGCTGGCCGTGGCGATTGGTTACCCTGATGTGGTGTCGATTGCCAATACCTCACTGAACCAGAGCGGGCGTGCGGTGGAATGCATCGTGATCATCATGGCGGTCTACCTGACGCTGTCGCTGATCACGTCTGCGTTCATGAACTGGTTCAACGCTAGAGCCGCCATCAAGGAAAGGTAGGGCCATGGCTGCAGTCCTTACTTCCGCGATCCCGCCGCGCCCGGCGCCTGTCAAAACCGAAGGTTTTACGCCCTGGCTGCGCGGCAATTTGTTTGCGACGGTGCCCAATACCATCGTCTCGCTGCTCATGCTCGGCCTGCTGTTCTGGGCCGTTTCAAACTTCCTGCGCTGGGGTGTGCTGCAGGCCGTTTTTGCAGCCGATGCGGATGCCTGCCAGGCGGCTCGCGGCGTAGGCGCCTGCTGGGGCGTGGTCACTGAAAAAGCCCGGCTGATTCTGCTCGGCCGCTATCCACGCGCTGAGCACTGGCGACCGGCGATTGCCACGCTGCTACTGGTCGGGCTGGTCGTAGCCAGCTGCAGCCGTTTTTTCTGGAAACCGTGGCTGCTCGCCTTGTGGGGCGGGGTGCTAGCGGTGTTTTTCATCCTGATGAGCGGCGGCGTGCTGGGCCTGTCCAAAGTCACCACCGACCAGTGGGGCGGGCTGCCGCTGACGATTTTGCTGACAGTGATTTCGATGACGCTGGCATTCCCGATAGCGGTGGCCGTGGCGCTGGGACGGCGCTCCAACCTGCCGGCCATCAAGAGCCTGTGCGTGGTCTATGTCGAACTGGTGCGCGGCGTGCCGCTGATTTCGGTGCTGTTCATGGCGTCGTTCATGTTTCCGCTGTTCATGCCCGTCGGCAAGTCCCCCGACGTGCTGATTCGCGTCATCGTCGGCATCACGCTGTTTGCTGCGGCCTACATGGCCGAGATTATTCGCGGCGGTTTGCAGTCTTTGCCCAAGGGTCAGATCGAGGCTGCCGCGAGTCTGGGGCTGGGCTACTGGCAAACGCAAATCAAGATCGTGTTGCCACAGGCACTCGGCGCCGTGGTGCCCAGCATCATGAACAACTTCATATCGTTGTTCAAGGACACGTCGCTGGTGACGATTGTTTCGCTGTACGAATTGACCGGTGCCCTGAGCCTGGCGGTCGGGTCTGACCCGAACTGGCGGCCCTTCAAGATCGAAGGCTATCTCTTCATCGCCTCGATCTACTTTACCTGCTGCTTTGCCATGTCGCGCTACAGCCTGTGGATTGAAAAACGGGTGGCGGTCGGCAGGGCACGCTGAAGACGGAAAGAATATGAAAGAAAAAAATGAGTGAACCCATCATCAGTTTTGAGCGCGTCAACAAGTGGTACGGTAACAATTTTCATGTGCTGCGCGACATTGATCTGCAGGTGGCGCAGGGCGAGCGGCTGGTAATTTGCGGGCCGTCGGGCTCAGGCAAATCGACGCTGATTCGCTGCATCAATGCGCTGGAGGATTACCAGGAAGGCAAGCTGACCGTCGCGGGCTCCGTGCTGGGTGACGACATCAAGGCGATCGACGCCGTGCGTAGGCAGGTCGGCATGGTGTTCCAGCAGTTCAATCTGTTCCCGCACCTGACGGTGCTCGAAAACCTGACGCTGTCACCGACCTGGGTGGCCGGCATGCCGAAGAAAGAAGCCATCGAGCGCGCCATGCACCAGCTGGAGCGGGTACGCATCGCCGAGCAGGCGCAAAAATACCCGCTGCAGCTGTCGGGCGGCCAGCAGCAGCGCGTAGCCATTGCGCGCGCCCTGTGCCTGACGCCCAAGATCATGCTGTTCGACGAGCCCACGTCGGCGCTCGACCCGGAGATGATCAAGGAAGTGCTGGACGTGATGATCACGCTGGCCGACGGCGGCATGACCATGCTGTGCGTGACGCACGAAATGGGTTTTGCCAAGGCCGTCGCCGACCGCGTGATCTTCATGGACCAGGGCCAGATCGTGGAAGAAAACACGCCGACCGAGTTCTTCAATCACCCCAAAACCGATCGCAGCAAGGATTTTCTGTCGAAAATTCTGGGGCATTGACAAGCACGCGGGTGCTATAGATTTAATAGCTGTCAGCGCAAGAATTACCTGGGCTAGGAGTCTGCGCGGCAGAAGGCGTCGTAGCGAAAAGTGGCCCTAGCGAGGATAGTTTTTGACGATTTCGCCGCCGAATATCTAGATATTTGGCAAGAAAGCGGCGAAAAATAGACCGCTGCGGACACTTTGCAGCCGGCGCATCTTCTGCCGCGCAGGCTCCTAGAGGCCTATTTTGCTTAAAATTAGCCTGCTTTTGCAGTTATAAGGTCGCAGCCAGCCGCGTCGCCTGGTCAATCGCCCGCTTCGCATCCAGTTCGGTCGCCTCGTCAGCGCCGCCGATCAGATGCGTTTTCACACCGGCTGCGCGCAGCGGCTCCAGCAATTCGCGCAGCGGCTCCTGACCGGCGCACAGCACGATGTTGTCGAGTTCCAGCACGGTGCCGTTGGTGCGCTTTTCGCCGAAGGTGATGAA
>JANPFZ010000097.1:0-2821 GCA_031423655.1 Polaromonas sp. | reverse complement strand
CGCCCCCTCGGGGGGCAGCGAGCCACACGAAGTGGGCGAGCGTGGGGGCCATATCCAGCAGCGAATCAGCATACGGGGCGCCCGCACGCACAACCTGAAAAATATCGACCTCGATATTCCGCGCAACCAGCTGGTGGTCATCACCGGTTTAAGTGGTTCCGGCAAGTCGAGTCTTGCGTTCGACACGCTATACGCCGAAGGCCAGCGGCGTTATGTCGAAAGCCTGAGCACCTACGCGCGGCAGTTTTTGCAGCTGATGGACAAGCCCGACGTCGACATGATCGAAGGCCTGTCGCCGGCGATTTCCATCGAGCAAAAAGCCACATCGCACAACCCGCGCTCTACCGTTGGCACGGTGACCGAAATTCACGACTACCTGCGGCTGCTGTTTGCGCGCGCCGGAACGCCCTATTGCCCCGAGCATGATTTGCCGCTGCAGGCGCAAAGCGTCAGTGAAATGGTCGATGCCGTGCTGGCCCTTCCCGAAGATACGAAACTGATGATCCTGGGGCCGGTGGCGCGCGAGAAAAAGGGCGAGTTCATCGATGTGTTTGCCGAAATGCAGTCGCAGGGTTATGTGCGTTTTCGCGTCGATGGCACCTCGTATGAATTCGATGAGCTGCCCAAGCTGAAAAAGACCGAGAAGCACAACATCGATGTCGTGATCGACCGCATCAAGGTGCGGCATCTTCCCGCTACGCCTCCGACGGCTGACCCCGTTCGCCCTGAACCCACCTCCTCCGTTCCCGCTGAGCCTGTCGAAGGGTCAACGCCAGCTGGGCCAAGCGCAGTCCGAACGGAATTTGACAACATGCGTCAGCGCCTTGCCGAAAGCTTTGAAGCGGCGCTGCGACTGGCCGACGGCAAGGCCATTGCGCTGGAGATGGACACCAGCAAAGAGCATCTGTTCAGCGCCAAATTCTCGTGCCCGGTCTGCAACTATTCGCTGAGCGAAATGGAGCCGCGGCTGTTTTCGTTCAACTCGCCCGTCGGCGCCTGCCCGAGCTGCGATGGCCTCGGTCATCGCGAGTTTTTCGACCCGGCGCGGGTCGTGGCCTTCCCATCATTGAGCCTGGCCAGCGGCGCCGTCAAAGGCTGGGACCGGCGCAACGGCTACTATTTTTCGATGCTGGAAAGTCTGGCCAAACACTACGCCTTTGACATCGACACCAGCTTCGAAAAATTGAGCGGCACGGTGCAGCAGGTGGTGCTGCACGGCTCGGGCGATGAAGACATCAAATTCAGCTATGTGATGGATTCAGGAAATTCTGCGGGCAAGAAAGTCAGCAAGAAACACCCGTTTGAAGGCGTGATCACGAATTTCGAAAGGCGGTATCGCGAAACTGATTCATCGGCCGTGCGCGAAGAGCTGGCGCGCTACCGCAGCGTGCAGCCGTGTCCCGACTGCCACGGCACGCGCCTGCGGCTGGAGGCGCGCCATGTGTACCTGGTCAGTGCGCCCGATGCCGACGGCGTGGTTTCGCGCCAGGCGATTTTCGAGATCAGCCAGATCACGTTACGCGAAAGCTTTGCCTATTTCAGCGATCTGAAAATGCTGGGCGCGAAAGCCGAGATCGCCGGCAAGGTGGTGCGCGAGCTTGGCCTGCGGCTGAAATTTTTGAACGACGTGGGGCTGAACTATCTGAGCCTGGACCGCAGCGCCGAAACGCTGTCTGGCGGCGAGTCGCAACGCATCCGGCTGGCCTCGCAAATCGGCTCCGGCCTGACGGGCGTGATGTACGTGCTCGACGAGCCCAGCATCGGCCTGCACCAGCGCGACAACGACCGGCTGATCAGCACGCTCAAACACCTGCGCGACATCGGCAACAGCGTGCTGGTGGTCGAGCACGACGAAGACATGATTCGGGCTGCCGACCATGTGATTGACATGGGGCCCGGTGCCGGCATTCATGGTGGCCGCGTGATGGCGCAGGGCACGTACGAAGAGGTCAAGGCCAGCCAGCATTCACTGACCGGCCAATATCTGGCGGGAACGCTGCAGATTGCCGTTCCCGGGCGACGCACACCGTGGTTGCCGACAGTGAAAAAGGTTGATCCGTTCGCGAACAAAAAACCGTCGCGCTTTCCGCCCAGCCCGACCGCCGAACGCCGTGCGGCGCGTGAAGCCGTGCATCAGGCCACGCTGGGCGACATGCAGGCGCTACGCGTCATTGGTGCCAGCAGCCACAACCTGAAAAGCGTCAACGCCGAGTTTCCGGTCGGCCTGCTGACCTGCGTGACCGGCGTGTCGGGCTCCGGCAAATCGACGCTGGTGAACGACACGCTCTATGCAGCCGTGGCGCGCACGCTGTACCGCGCGCATGAAGAGCCGGCCGAACACGAAAGCATCGAGGGCATCGAGCATTTCGACAAGGTCATCAATGTGGACCAGTCGCCCATCGGCCGTACGCCGCGCAGCAACCCGGCGACCTACACCGGCCTGTTCACGCCGATCCGCGAACTGCTGGCCGAGATGAACACCGCACGCGAACGCGGCTACGGCGCGGGGCGCTTCAGCTTCAACGTCGCCGGCGGCCGCTGCGAAGCCTGCCAGGGTGACGGCGTGGTGAAAGTCGAGATGCATTTTCTGCCCGACGTGTACGTGCCCTGCGACGTTTGCAAAGGCATGCGCTACAACCGCGAAACGCTGGAGGTGCAGTACAAGGGCAAAAACATCGCCCAGATTCTGGATTTGACGGTCGAGGTCGCGGCCGAGTTTTTCAAGGCGGTGCCGACGATTGCGCGCAAGCTGCACACATTGCTCGACGTGGGCCTGAGCTACATCAAGCTGGGCCAGGCCGCGACCACGCTGTCAGGCGGC
>JANPFZ010000096.1:0-5232 GCA_031423655.1 Polaromonas sp. | reverse complement strand
TCGTCGAGTACGTAGTAGCGGTGGCCGTGCTCATGCAGCTTCGCACGCAAGGCTTCGACAGGGGTGAGCTTGTTCATGCGGAAAGCCCCATCAACCAGCTGGCTGCAGCGCGAATTTGAATCGGCCCAAGGTCCATCGGCGTGTCCAGATCACGCAGCACCTGAGTAGCACGCGCATCGGGCCACTCGGCGGCAAAACGCATCAAGGCGCGGTGGGGTTTGTGATCGCCCAGTTTGCATTCCACCAGATCCATCAGATGGCTGCCTTCACTGACGGCAAAGTCGACTTCGGCACCGTCCTTGGTGCGGATGTAGTGCAGACCCATCTCTTTTCCCAAGGTATCCTGCTGCCATTCGACATGTTTGAGCACGGAGCAGGCGATGAAGTTCTCAAAACGCACCCCGGCATCTCCCTTGACCAGACCGGTATCGTAAAAATAGACCTTTGGGGCTTGCAGCGTGGCCCGGGCAATATTGCGATGCCACGGACGCACAATGAAAACGATAAACAAAGCTTCCAGAATTTCCAGGTATTTTCGCAAGGTGTTGGGCGAAATCGCCAGGTCGCGACCCATGGATGCGAGCGACAGCGGCGAGCCGACGCGTTCGCGCAGTAGCTCGGCAAAAAGGCGCATGGTGGTGAGTTCCTGCAGGCGTGAAAATTCGAGCACGTCTTCACGCACCAGGTCTGAAAAGTATTCGCTGCGCCAGCGGTCGGCCTCCTCGTCAGTCGCGGCCAAGCAAGGCTCTGGAAAGCCGCCGCGTTTAAGCAGATGGGCCATAGCATCATCCGCCGTGGCTCCAGCCTTTTCGCACCATTCGCGTACCGATATCGGGTGCAGCCGCAGTTTGAAATAACGCCCCGCCAGTGACTCGCCGGCCTGCCGGAATGTGTCCATTCGCGCACTGCCCGTGACCAGTAGCGCCTGCCCTTCGGCACGTCCGTCGAACACGCCTTTCAACCACGGCTTCCAGCCGCTCATTTTGTGAATTTCGTCGAACACCAGCAGCCGCGCTTTCTTGTTCCAGGTTCTTGCGGTCAGCACGCGCCGGTGCTCCGGAACGTCGTAGTTGAGGTATTGGGCGTCGTCGTATTCAGCCATCAGCTGACGGCTAAGCGTGGTTTTCCCGACCTGTCGCGGACCAGTTAGAAGCACCATCTTTTTTTGAAGATCGGCCCTGACTCTGGCATCAAGTTAGCGTTGCATACTACTTTTTTAAATAGAATTTATAAAAAGTCGCGACTTTTTAGAAATTCCATTAATTAAAGTCGTGAAAAAACGGCGGGACGCTGAATTGCTAGGTCCGGTGGGACCCAAGCCGGATCAGGAAAAAAGTCGCCGCCCGAGCGCAGAACCCGCCGACAAATCCCGCCCGTCCAGCGTGTCGTACAGCTGCTCCAGGTCAGCGTGAATGCCTTCCATCGCCTCGGGGCGGATCGGGCTGCCGTTGTCATCGATGACGACGCCGTCCATGCTTTCGGCCAGCGCCAGTGCGGCCTCACACATGCGGGCAAAGGGCTGCTCGGCGCGCAGCACCTGCGGCACGTCGAGCGACAGCGTGATTTCGCGCAGCGCAGTCTGCTCGGGATCTTCGGCCATTGCCGCGTGCGTGTCGAAGGCCAGGCCGACGATGGAGGGTTGCCCCGATTCACCGGCCGGCAGCACCATGCGACCGGGAATAGTCCCGTGGACAAAGCCGATTCGGGCTGCGTTCTGCTGCACATAACCCGGGCTCCAGGCGGTCTGCCGGGCGCGCAGCGTCAAGCTCAGCTGCGCGTCGTGCGCGCTGGCAAAGTGGTCGAGTTCGCGCGCGCGCGCCACTTCGTCAAGCATTTCCGGGAACTCCGGCTCGCCGCCAATCGCGTCGGCAAAAGCCTGCGCCTTCATGACAAATTCCGAGTATTCGATCTGGTTCAGCGCACCGGTGCGGTTGGCCAGTTGCACGCCACACTGAAAAGCGCGGTAGCGCTTGCCGGCCACCGGAAACTCCCATTCGCCAGAGGCCGCACACAGACCTTCGACGCCAAAAGGCTTGCTACCGGCGCGACGCGTGCTGGGCATCGCAGCGAGTGCGGCGTCGCCAGAGACAAGCGAGTCGACCATGACGGGTGCCATGGCGTCGATCAGCGGGTCGAGTCCTGCCTTGCGTTCCAGTGTAGAGAGGCTGGGTACGGGTGGCAGGTCGAAATTGCCGCCGGAATCAATATCAAAGCTGGGTTCGCGGCGTTCTTGCGTGTCATCGAGTCTGTCTATTCGATCCGGACCCGCTGCGCCCTGAGTTCCGGCGATTGGCTCCACAGGTCCGGGCGCAGTCGCGTCGTGCGCAGCGGCAGATTCTGGCGCCGCCTGCTTTGGCACACTGCGGCGCGCCGACCACGCGCCGTGTGCGACCACGCCAACCAAAACCAGACCTCCCGCAACCGCCAGGCTGATCTGCAATGTGCTCACGCTGCCTCCACCAATCCAACCGCTGATTCCATATCCACCGCCACAATCCGCGAAACGCCCTGCTCCTGCATCGTCACGCCTATCAATTGCCCGGCCATCTCCATCGCGATCTTGTTGTGGCTGATGAAGAGGAACTGGGTTTCTTTGCTCATGGAGGTCACCAGTTTGGCATAGCGTTCGGTGTTGGCGTCGTCCAGCGGCGCATCAACCTCGTCAAGCAAACAGAACGGCGCCGGATTCAGCTGGAAAATCGCGAACACCAGCGCAATCGCCGTGAGTGCTTTTTCACCGCCCGAGAGCAAATGAATCGTCTGGTTTTTCTTCCCCGGTGGCTGGGCCATCACCTGCACACCGGCATCCAGAATCTCTTCGCCGGTCATCACCAGCCGCGCGTTGCCACCGCCGAACAGTTCCGGGAACATCTTGCCAAAGTGCGTATTGACGGTGGCAAACGTGCTGGCCAGCAGGTCGCGCGTTTCCATGTCAATCTTTTTGATCGCGTCTTCGAGCGTTGCCATGGCTTCGTTCAAATCGGCCGACTGCGCATCAAGAAACTGCTTGCGCTCGCGCGACGTGGTCAGCTCTTCAAGCGCGGCCAGATTCACAGCCCCCAGCGACTGAATTTCGCGATTGATGCGGTCGATGTCTCCTTGCAAACCGGCGAGGCGCACATTTCCGGTTTCGATGGAAAGCTGTACCGAAGACAGATCGGCTTTTGCATCGATCAGCAGCTGCGCATACTGCTCAAAACCCAGGCGCGCGGCTTGCTCCTTCAACTGGAATTCGGTGATGCGCTGGCGCAGCGGGTCGAGTTCGCGCTCCAGCGTCAGTCGACGCTCATCACTGGCCCGCAGCTTGCTGGTCAAATCGTCGTACTGGCTGCGCTGGGCGCCCAGATCGGCTTCGCGTTCGAGCTTCACGCTCAGCGCGCTTTGCAAACCAGCCTGCGCGGCCGCGTCTGTCAGGCGAACGAGTTCCTCCGCAGCGCGCGCCTGCTCACTGGCAATCGACGCCGCCTGCTGCGCCGCAATCGCAATCGAGCGCACCAGTTCTTCGCGCCGCGATGCCAAAGAGCGCAGCGAAAACTGCGCTTCCTGCAACTGGCGTTCGAGTGCGCGTTGCTGTTCACGCGACTCGGTCAATTTGCGCTCGGTCTCGATCACGCGGTCGTCCAGTTGCGCGTGGCGTTCCTGGCTGTCAGCCAGTTGCATGTCGAGTTCTTCGAAGCGCGCTTCGGCGGTGACCTTGCGTTCCTGCAAATCACCGAGCTGCGCCTCAATCTCGCTCATGTCAGCTTTGATCTGGTCGCTGCGCGCGCGGGTTTGTTCGGCCAGCTGCGTCAGGCGCAGCACTTCAACCTGCAATTCATGCGCGCGGCTCTGGCCTTCAGCCGCATCGCGCCGCGCACCGGCCAGGCGCTGGGCAGCGTCTGAATAGGCGGCTTCGGCGCGCACCGATGCATTGCGTGCCTCTTCGCTGATCATGGCCTGCGCACGCAACTGCTTGTCAAGATTTTCGATTTCCTGCGCTCGCGCCAGCAAGCCGGCCTGCTCGGAATCGGGCGCGTAAAAACTCAGGCTGTGGTGGCTGACGGCATGGCCGCTTTTGACAAAGATCGCCTCGCCGGCCTGCAGCTTGTCACGCGCAGCCATCGCGTCGTCCAGGCTCGCTGCGGTGTAGCAACCTTGCAGCCAGTCACCCAGCAAGGCCGACTGACCGGCATCGTTCAGGCGAAGCAGATCGGCCAGCGGCTTCAGACTTAACGCGGTGTTCAAGCGCGCGGGCGCGGCGGCGCTGATCGGCGAATAAAACGCCAGCTTGGCAGGCGGCGCGCCCTGCCCGTCGTGGCCTGCAAAGCCGCGCACCATGTCAAGGCGGCTGACTTCCAGCGCACCCAGTCGTTCGCGTAGCGCCGCTTCCAGCGCATTTTCCCAGCCCTGCTCGATATGGATACGGCTCCACAGCCCTTGCAAACCACCCAAACCATGCTTGTCCAGCCACGGTTTGAGTTTGCCGTCGGTTTTGACTTTTTCCTGTAGCGCCTTGAGCGCATCCATGCGCGCCGACAGATCAGCGCGCTTGGCCGATTCGGTGTTGACGGCCTGCTGTTTGGTGCGCCGGTCTTCGTCAAGCTGCGGCACGCTGTCAGTCAGCTCGTGCAGGCGGGCCTCGACAATGGACTGGGTCTCCTGTGCGGACGTGAACTGCGCGCCCAGGTTGACCAGTCGCGCCTCGTCGGGCGCATTGAGCGCATTGCGGTCGGCGGTAAGTTTTTCCAGCCGCAAATGCAGGCCGCGCGACTGCTCTTCGATATTGCGCTGGTCAGCGGCCAGCACCTGGATTTGCTGCTGCACCTGGCCGACGCTGCCGCGCTGCTCATTGGCCTTGGCCTGCGCCTGCCGCAGCGCTTCTTCCAGCGCCGGCAACTGGGTTTGGTGCTCTTCGGATTGCGCTGTCAGCAGCTCGGCTTTTTCTTCGGCAGCTATGGCTTGTCCCGACAGACTTTCGGTTTCCAGAGCGGCTTCTTCGCGCCGCGTGGCCCACTGCGCGGTTTGCTCCAGCAACTGCGCCAGTCGCTGCTCCACGCGCAAGCGGCCATCGACGACAAAGCGGATTTCAGCTTCCAGCCGGCCGACTTCGGCGCTGGCTTCATACAGCTTGCCCTGCGCCTGATTCACATGGTCGCCAGCTGAATAATGCGCCTGCCGAATCGTTTCCAGGTCTGCTTCAATATGCCGTAAATCGGCCAGCCGGCTTTCAAGATCGGTCACCGCTTTTTCGGC
>JANPFZ010000095.1:0-2152 GCA_031423655.1 Polaromonas sp. | reverse complement strand
TTGGCGCATCAGTTGCCGAGGCGGTTTCATCCCAGACAGCGGCAACGCGCTGCATGAATTGCCCGACAGATTCACCTCCGCCCGGCTGGTACCCCGCGAAGTCGGCCACCCAGGCGTCGACGGCCGGAGCACCGATGTCGTCCCAGCGCTGGCCCTCCCACTGGCCAAAATCCATTTCCTTTAGCCGTGGGTCTGTTCTGTAAGCCAAATCCCGCCGCAGCCCAATCAACACGTGCGCAAGCTGCTCGCATCTTTGTAGCGGAGAGCAAAGGATATGGATGTCGGGCGGCAGGATTTTGGCCAGGGCGCGGGCGCACGCGGCCGTGGCGTCAACATCGGCCGGTACATCCAGCTGGCCATAGCAGAGGCCCGGCGCTGTCAGTGGTTGGGCGTGACGCACCAGCCACAAGTAATTAGCCCCCACGGTCGTTCACTTCCTGTAACTTCCTGCCCCCCGAGGGGGCCGCTGCGACTGCGGCGCGGCTAAGCCGATTCCGCGGCCCCTGCTGGCTTGTAAGGGACGCCCGGCGGCCTTTTGAGGCTCTTTCATATGCTGGCGCACAACCCAAAATAAAACGCAATTTCGCAAACCTGCTGCGTGGCACCCAGGCAGTCACCGGTGAAGCCCTGCAAACGGCGTTTGAAAAGACGGGCCATCCACAGCATCGCCAGCGCGGAAAAACTGCAGGATACTATTAAAGGTATAGCATCCAGCGCAAGTAATCCGCAGGCTAGCGCCATGAAACACCATGCGAAGCCGATCACAAGGGCAGCCGAGGAGATGGTGTCGGCCAGCGGTTTGGACTTGGACCGGGCGGTGTCGCCGACATGCGGCAGCCAGCGTATCAACAGCAGCGGCAGGCCGCGTGAAACCACATGGCCCAGCACCAGCGCCGCGGCGATGGCCCAGCCCGCCGACGGCGCGTCGTCCGCTTCCAGCGCCAGGCTTGCGGTCGATCCCAGAATCGCCAGCAGCGTCACCTTGCACAGCAGCGCCAGCACCAGCGCCAGCGCGCCAAACGCACCGACGCGGGAATCTTTCATGATTTCCAGCGCTCGCTCGCGGTCGTAGCTGCCGCCCAGGCCGTCGGCCACGTCGGCCAGCCCGTCTTCGTGAAACCCGCCGGTGAGCAGCACCGTCGCCACAGTAGAAAGCGCAGCTGCCAGCAAGGGTGCAAAGGTGTTTTCCGGCAACAGCGCCTGTACGCCGGTGAAGACGCCTGTCGCGACCGCGCCTACCACCAAACCGACGCCGGGGAAGTGCGCCGCACTGGCCCGCAGCTGCCCGGGGTTGTAGCCGACCCACTCGGCCAGCCGCCCGGTGACTGGAATGCGGGTAAAAAACTGCACGGCCAGCAGGTATTCGCGGATCAGTTGAAGCATCGGTTTGTGATTATTTAAGGCTGTAGCCCAAGTAGAACATGCAAAAGCAGCTATAAAAAAAGAAGCGCGTTGCGGTCGATGTCGGCTTACGCCTGCGGCCAGGCCGACCTACAAAGTTCCAGCGTCTTCGGCATCTTTGCCGCTGACCCCGGCGGCCGCAAAACTCGCCATTTCATTGAGGAAAGCGGCGGCCGACTGGAGCAGCGGCCAGGCCAGCAGTGCGCCGCTGCCTTCGCCCAGGCGCAAGTCCAGCGCCAGCAGCGGCTGCGCATTCAGGTGCGCCAGCAGCAAGGCGTGCCCGCGCTCGGCCGAGCGGTGGCAAAACACCAGGTAATCTTTCACCACTGGCATCAGCGCGTACGCCACCAACGCCGCCGCGCTGGCGATGAAGCCATCGACCAGCACCACGCGGCGCTCACTAGCGGCCTGCAGCATGGCCCCGGTCATCATGGCAATCTCAAAACCACCCAGATCAGCCAATGCCTCCAGTGGCGCGGTGGCCGCAGGCTTGCGCGCCAGCGCCCGTGCCAGCACGCGCTGCTTGCGCGCCAGCTCTTCATCGCTCAGGCCGGTGCCGCGCCCGGTGGCGTCTATCAATGAAACGCCCGCCAGCCGGGCCAGCAGCAGGGCAGCGGCCGATGTGTTGCCGATACCCATCTCGCCGAACGCGACCACGTTGCCGGGCAAGGCCTGCACGATCTGCATGCCAGCGTGAAGCGCCAAATGCGCCTGGTCCTGTGTCATCGCCGGCTCGGTACACAGGTTGCGC
>JANPFZ010000094.1:0-2481 GCA_031423655.1 Polaromonas sp. | reverse complement strand
GCATCCCATCCCGATTCCCAAGCGCCGCGCTTCCACGCGAATAAATCCGCGCCTCCCAAGCGGGGCGAGTGCTGACCGCCGGGTACACAGGCCGAGCAACAGCAGCAAGGGGAGCGCGGGTTCGGCCCACACTGCCGGCATGCACTGCGATCTCGACCGGGATCAGCGGCAGCTTGTACTCATCCCGAAACAGCGTGGTGGTGCCCTTCGTGACCGTCAGCCATCTCCTCCGCCTTTTAATCAAGTTCTCGCAAAGTCGTAAAATACCCACTTGGTAAAACTTTTTGGAATGCCTGCTATGAGCGCTGTATTGATCTCTACCAAAGGGCAAATTGTGCTGCCTGTCGCTGTGCGCAAAGCTTTGGGCCTTACGCCTGGGATGCGGGTTTATGTCAAGGTAAACGGTAAAAGCGCACAAATCACACCCGCTCCCGTTAAAAAAAGCGTGAGCCTGAAAGAAATCCAGACGCTTTTGAAGTACGACGGCCCAACGGTTGCCGTTAGCGACATGCGCGTTACCGATTACAAAGGCTGATCGGTGCGCGCCATCGATACCAATGTTTTGGTACGCGCGCTGGTCAATGACAACGCTGCGCAATCAGCGCGCGCTGTGGCATTGCTGACCGGTCACGACATCTTCATACCGGTGACTGTGGTGCTTGAACTTGAATGGGTTTTACGCTCGCGTTACGCTTTTGCGCCGAAAGTTGTAGCCCAGGCCATTGAGAAAATTGCAGCGCTGAGTAATGTGGTGGTGGGCGAGCGCGCGGCTGTCCTGGCCGCTGCAACCAGGGCGGCGCAGGGCTGGGACTTTGCCGATGCGCTGCACCACGCGCTAAGCCATGGGTGTGAAAATTTCTCGACCCTTGATGCAGACCTTGTCAAACGTGCGGCGCGGGCGACGGCAAGCGGCGCAAACGTTACGCCCATGATTCACAAGCTTTAAAGCGATTGAGATTCCCGCAAATATCACGATATTTGCTGCAAAAACCGCCTTGCATCCCATCCCGATTCCTAAGCGCCGCGCTTCCACGCGAATAAATCCGCGCCTCCCTAGCAGCGCGAGTGCAGGCAGCCGGGTACACAGGCCGAGCAACAGCAGCAAAGGGAACAGGCGTTCGGCCCACACTGCCGCATGCGCTGCGATCTCGACCGGGATCAGCGGCAGCTTGTACTCATCCCGAAACAGCGTGTAGGTACCATCCGTAACCGTCAGCCAGCCTTCGACCTTGGTGCGGCCCGACAGGAAGAAGCTGGCGCCAATGCTTACCGGGGCTGTGAGTGCCAGCGCGTCCTGCGGCCTGATCGTGGTCGTGGTCGTGGTCGCCGCGCTGGTGCTGCCGCGTCTGGCCAAGCGCTGGTATGCACTACGCTCGCTCGACTGAAAAGACTGAATATAAGTAAAAAGTGCCTGTAGCCCACGTTTTATGTGCGCGAACAGCTACTAAAACAATAGCGTCTACACTCCATCGCACGCACCTGATGACGTGAACCGATCACGTCTGCAGGAAGATATCCGACTCCGCACCCCACACCCCGCATGAAAATTAACCTGCGCCTCGCCTTTCACTATGGCCTGACGATCTTCCTCAGTGCCTTTCTGTTGTTCCAGGTGCAACCGCTCATCGGCAAGATGATCCTGCCGTGGTTTGGCGGTTCGGCCGCGATCTGGACCACCTGCATGCTGTTTTTCCAGCTGGTGTTGTTGCTGGGTTATTTTTACTCGCACTGGGTGACGCGCTACCTGAGCCCTTCGCGGCAAAGCGTGGTACATGGCGGCTTGTTGCTGGTCAGCCTGTTGCTCATTCCCATCAGCCCCAGCCTGGACTGGAAGCCGCTGGGTGCAGAGAACCCGACGCTGCGCATCCTCGGGCTGCTGACTGTCTCCATCGGCTTGCCTTACTTTGTGCTGTCAACCACCGGCCCACTGCTGCAGGCCTGGTTTGCGCGCGAGCGGTCGGGCCAGGTGCCTTACCGCCTGTTTGCGCTGTCGAACTTTGGCTCCATGCTGGCGCTGCTGGCCTACCCCGTGGCGGTCGAGCCTATATTTCCGACGCTGTGGCAGTCGTGGCTCTGGTCGGGCCTGTATGCGTGCTTTGTGGTGGCCTGCGCGCTGCTGGCCTGGCGCGGCCGCAAGGGCACGGTGATTGCGCCGCAAGCGCCGCATGAAGGCCCCGCGCCACGCTGGACTGACAAGCTGTTGTGGGCGGCACTGGCAGCCTGCCCATCAATCTTGATGGTGGCCGACACCAGTTTTCTGACGACCAACATCGCGCCGATTCCGTTGATCTGGGTCGCACCGCTGGCGCTTTATCTGCTGTCATTCATCTTGAGCTTCGAGCGCAGCGGCTGGTACCAGCGCAAGGTGTTTTTGCCTTTGTTCGTGGTCGGGCTGGGCGCGCTGGCGCGGCTGCCGACGCTGGGCATCACCGAGATTCCGCTCTACGCGTCGATGGGCATCAACCTGACGGCTTTCTTCGT
>JANPFZ010000093.1:0-5489 GCA_031423655.1 Polaromonas sp. | reverse complement strand
GCAGCGGTCACCACGTCCAGCGCGAACAGGTTGGCATTGCCGTAGTTGGCGCAGGGCTGGTGGAATTGCCCGCAAAAAGCGCTGGCATGCAACTGAATGTTTCACGATTTGTCTAAGCACAGCGCTATTAAGATAATGCAGAGTAGAGATCAAACTCAGCCTCATCACTGCCATGTGCCCGAGGACACACTTGCCTTTTAAAGTTTGCCGTTTCTCACGCAGCCACTGGCTCCAACCCGCTTTTTTGGAAAGTCAAGTCAACCGAGATGTCCAAATACCATGACGACGAATATGACCCAGCCTCATTGAGCGTGCGGGTCTCTGAGATGCTGGTGGCAACGGCCGATGGCAGTGACAACCTGATCGACAGCGCCGTCACCGAGATGCTGCAGTTGCTGCGTCAGCGGCTGGCGATGGATGTGGTTTTCGTATCGGAATTCGTCGATGGCCAACGTGTCTTTCGCTATGTCGATTCACCCGGCAACACGCCGAAAAACATACCGCTTATTCCGCTGGGACATTCTGATCCGCTCGAGCAAACCTGGTGCCAACGCGTCGTCGATGGTCGCCTGCCGCAGTTCATCACTGACAGCAACAAGCTGCCCGACCGCGCCAAACTGCCTGCAGTGCCCTTTCCGATCGCAACCTACCTGAGCGCACCGATCTTCCTGAACGACGGACAGGTATACGGAACTCTTTGCTGCTTGAGCTTCAGCCCGAACGAATACATCCAGGAGCGTGACTTAAAAAACCTTCAGTCGGTGGCGACGCTGGTCGCGAGAAAAATTGAAAATTCGCGCGCGCCGGATTACAAGGCCACCGAGCCGGCGCCGCTTACGCTGCAACCCAAGTGGTGACAGCTGCTGCGGCTGCATTCATGCGTCCATCCGGCACGCCGGCAGCAGCAAGCTGCTCCTTTTTCAATAGCTGCTCACGTACGTAAATCCTGGGCTACGGCCTTCTTTAGTGCTTGTTGTTTGAATGAACTGTTTGAATACTGGCATCTGAAGCAGACACGCGGCAAAATTGCGTCAGCCCACCTTGATCTGCGCTTCGATTTCGATGGTGCTCCCAAAGTGAGAACTTCTCACGACCCGTCTGATGGCCTCCTCCACCCTTTTCGCCGTCGAAAGCATTCCTTCAAATAGCCCTGCCGCAGCGCTCGGACGACTTCACGCGCGACGCCTGCGCGAGGTATATCGCTCTGCGGGCTGGCCCTGCCAGGACCTGCCTGAAATAGAGCTGCTCGCGGCCGGCATGCTGCAGCGCGTCTGCAGTCCGGCCGGACACGAAACATTGCGCGTCACAGACATGGGCATCGCCTGGCTGGCCCACGCGGCAGCGCTAAACCGCACGGCCATGTCAAAGCACGAGGCACTGGTCGCCCAGGTGGCATCGGAAATGGTGCGTGCCGGGCGGATCGCCTGGCGTGGCCTTGGCCTGCGCGCCAGGCTTTTACCGCTCGATGACGGCGGTGCCGCTGCGCCGCTGTACGCAATGCTGCATGAGCGCAAAGGAGGCGGTGCAGGCGATAAGGGTATGGCACAGACCATACCAACGTCCAAGCCGCCCGCCCGCTGGTGCATCGCCCGGCCCGATGTTTTTTCGATCCGCAACACCACGGTTGAGGCCTACGCCGACCCGATCGTTCACGAAATCAAGGTGCATCGCTCGGACTTGCTAAGCGATTTACGCCGGCCCGACAAGCGAGCAGCCTACCTCAACCTGGGTGGTCAATGCTGGTATGTGCTGGGCGCAGACGCCAGAGGCAGGGCGATTGGTGATGCTTCTGAAATTACTACTGAATGCGGCGTCATGGTGGTGGCAAATGGCCGCCTGGTTGTTGTCAGGGCCGCACCGCAGCAAGCCCGCAAACCCCTGCCCTTTGCTCTCTGGCTGGCGCTGGCGAAAGCCACACCGGTGACTGGTCTGAATGAAGATGATCAGGCGCTGCTGGGTCTTGATGGCTGACTGGCCAAGGCCCAGCCCAGCCGAGCCAGCGTGTCGGTATCAGGCGTGTGGCGTCACGTCCCAATGCTGCAATACCTTGCCGTGTTTGTCCACGCTTTCCAGCACCACACGAAAGCCCCACATGCGCGCGACATGCTTGATCACCTCCTGCACATCGTCCGCGAGCGGCCGGTCGTTATGCCGCAGATGGCGCAGCGTCAGGGAACGATCACCCCGCACATCGACGTTCCAGACCTGAATATTGGGCTCCCGCTGGTTCAGGTCATACTGCCGCGACAGCGCTTCGCGCAAATGCCGGTAGCCTGATTCATCATGAATTGCCGCCACTTCCAGTTCTTTTTTGCTGACGTCGTCAACGACTGAAAAAAGACGCATCTCGCGCATCAACCGGGGCGACAGGTATTGACTGATGAAGCTCTCGTCGCGGAAGTTGCGCATGGCGTAGTCCAGCGTCCTGCGCCAGTCAGAGCCCGCGATCTCCGGGAACCACTGGCGGTCTTCGTCCGTGGGCGTCAGGCACATGCGCTTCAAGTCGCTGAACATGGCGAAACCCAGCGCATACGGGTTAATGCCGCTGTAGCCTGGATGCGTGACCGGTGGCTGAAAAACCACATTGGTGTGGGATTGAAGGCACTCGATCATGAAACCGTCTGTTAGCACCCCCTCTTCGTACATCGTGTTGAGCAGCGTGTAATGCCAGAAAGTGGCCCAGCCTTCGTTCATCACCTGGGTCTGCCGCTGCGGATAAAAATACTGCGCCACCTTGCGCGTGATGCGTACCAGTTCGCGCTGCCACGGCTCGAGCAGCGGCGCGTTCTTCTCGATGAAATACAGCAGGTTTTCCTGAGGCTCCGCAGGAAAGCGGCGGGCCACTTTTTCTACTTCTTTGGCGGCTGACTTCGGAACCGTGCGCCACAAGTCGTTGACCTGCTGCTGCTGATAGATTTCTCGGTCCTTGCGGCGCGCCTCTTCCAGTGACAGCGACAGCTTCTGTGAACGCCGGTAACGATCCACGCCGTGGCTCATTAGTGCATGGCAGGAATCGAGCGTTTCCTCAACTGCTTCCCAGCCATGAAGTTCCTCGCACTCGGCGATGTAGTCGCGCGCATAGACCAGATAATCAATGATCGCGCCGGCATCGGTCCACATGCGAAACAGGTAATTGCCCTTGAAAAAAGAGTTATGGCCATAGCAGGCATGCGCCATCACCAATGCCTGCATCGGCATGGTGTTTTCTTCCATCAGGTAGGCGATGCAGGGATCGGAATTGATCACGATCTCATAAGCCAGGCCCATCTGGCCACGACGGTAACTTTTTTCGGTCGCAATGAACTGCTTGCCGAATGTCCAGTGGCGGTAGTTCACCGGCATGCCCGACGAAGAGTAGGCATCGATCATCTGTTCGGCCGTGATGACCTCAAGTTGAACCGGGTAGGTATCCAGTCCAAAAGCCCGGGCGGTGCGCGCAATCTCAGAATGGTAGGTCTCGATCAGTTCCAGCGACCAGTCTGACGGGCAGGGCAAGCGCGCGCGGGGCTGGCTACCCACAGGCTGCCCCGCCTCTCCGCTGACAGATTCGCTGACGATTTCGCTGGCTATTTTGTCGGCATTTTTCTTGACGGCTGGATCCGTAGGGTGATTAGTCACACGTTGGCCACTTTCTTGAACAGATCCCGGAACACCGGATAGATGTCGGCGGGCTCACTGATCTTGCGAACAGCGAAGTTTTCATTGGTCTGAACAACTTTTGCGTATTCATTCCACAGGTTCTGGTCTTCTTCAGCTACCTGCACGTAAGCAAAAAAACGTGTCAGCGGAAGCAGCTTGTTGCTCAGCAGCTCACTGCACTTGGTCGAGTCCTGATGCCAGTTGTCACCGTCAGAGGCTTGCGCGCCATAGATGTTCCACTCCGAAGGCGGGTATCGCTGCTGAATAATCTCGTGCATCAGCGTCAACGCGCTCGACACCACCGTGCCGCCGGTCTCCGTCGACTGAAAAAACTCTTCTTCAGACACTTCAGCGGCCTGGGTGTGGTGGCGAATGAAGATGACCTCGGTGCGTTCGTAATGCCGCCGCAGGAACAGGTACAAAAGAATAAAAAAGCGCTTGGCAATATCTTTGCGCGCCTCATCCATCGAGCCGGACACATCCATCAGGCAGAACATGGCCGCCTTCGCTGTCGGCACCGGCACCCTGACCCGGTTGCGATAACGCAAGTCAAACGGGTCGAAAAAAGGGATATGCCGAACCCGACGGCGAAGCGCTTCAATTTCCAGCTTCAGCGCGGGAACCACGTCGGGCAGGGCGGGCGGCAGGCTCAGTGCTTCATCAAGTAGCGCTTCCAGCTCGCGCAGCTGGCGCCGAGTATCACCCCCGAGCGCAATACGCCGGCTGAGGGCCACCCGCATCGAGCGCACTACATGCAGATTGGTCGGCGTGCCTTCCGACACAAAACCGGCACGATGTGACTTCCATTCGGGCGCATCAGGCAAAAGCTGGGTACGTACCAGGTTGGGCAGCGCCAGATCGTCGAAGAAATACTGCATGAACTCTTCACGCGTGATGCGGAAAACGAAGTCATCGTCGCCGGTGCCGTCTGCGGCTGAGCCTTGCCCCGCGCCACCCGCACCGCCGCCTTGCGGCCGTTCGATATGGTCGCCGCGGATATAGTCGCGGTTGCCCGGGTGAACCGACTCGCGCATGCCGCCGCTGCCGTGGCCCAGCACCGGCTCAGTGACATCGCGCCTTGGCAGCGTGATGTCCTGGCCCTGCTCCATATCTTCAATGCTGCGCCCGGTCACAGCGCGCCGTACGGCATCGCGTATCTGCCCCCGGAAGCGCCGCAGAAAGCGTTCGCGGTTACCGATTGATTTGTTCTTTCCCGACAAGCGCCTGTCAATGACTTGCTGCAGCATGCTGACCTTTGGTTTGATCGCAGGAAACCGACCTTTTTGTGCCCTGGCGTGACCTTATGAAACACCTGCACGCATCACGACCCCTTGCAAAACCCTTCAGTAAATCTTCAGGAACTCTTGCGAACCCGCAAATACCAGTCACACAACAAGCGAACCTGCCGTGTGGTGTAGCCCTTGGTGACCATCCGGTTCACGAAGTCTTGATGTTTCTGCTGCTCGTCTGCACTGGCCTTGGCATTGAAAGAGATCACCGGCAGCAGGTCTTCGGTGTTCGAGAACATTTTTTTCTCGATCACGGTGCGCAGTTTTTCATAGCTGGTCCAGACCGGATTCTTGCCTGCGTTGTTGGCTCGCGCGCGCAGCACAAAGTTGACGATCTCGTTGCGAAAGTCTTTTGGGTTGCTGATACCTGCAGGTTTTTCAATTTTTTCCAGTTCGGCATTCAGCGCCGAGCGGTCAAAACTTTCACCGGTATCGGTGTCGCGGTATTCCTGGTCCTGAATCCAGAAATCGGCGTAGGTTACGTAACGGTCAAAAATATTCTGGCCATATTCTGAATAAGACTCGAGGTAGGCGGTCTGGATTTCCTTGCCGATGAATTCG
>JANPFZ010000092.1:0-6445 GCA_031423655.1 Polaromonas sp. | reverse complement strand
ACCGGACAAAGGCACTAAATTAACACTTATGAATAAAGTTCTCGTTCTCGGTGGCAGCGGTTTCGTTGGTCGGCATGTTTGCGAAAAACTCAACCAGCAGCAAATCCGCGTCACCGTGCTGACGCGCCGCCGTGCAAACGCCCGGCAACTGCAGATGCTGCCGCTGGTCGATGTCATTGAGGTGGCGAGCCTGGACACCGCTTCGCTGGCCGCGCAGTTGCCCGGCCACGATGCGGTGGTCAACCTGATTGCAATATTGCATGGCAGCGAAACAGCATTCGAGAAGGTGCATGTGGGTTTGCCGCAGGCACTGGTGAGCGCCTGCCAGGCCAGCGGCGTCAAGCGCATCGTACACATCAGCGCACTCGGCGCCGCGCCTGATTCCCCTGCCATGTACCAGCGCAGCAAGGCGCGCGGTGAAGCGGTGCTGCGTGAATCGGGCCTGGACGTGACACTGCTGCGGCCGAGCGTTATTTTTGGCGCCGAAGACAAATTTCTCAACACCTTCGCCAGCTTGCAGCAGCTGTTCCCGGTGATTCCGCTGGCATCAGGCGAAGCGCGCTTTCAACCGGTGTGGGTCGAAGACGTGGCCACGGCTGTGGTCGAGTGCCTGCTGGATCGCTCGACCATCGGAAAAATCTTTGAGGCCTGCGGGCCCGACGTATTCACGCTCAAGCAACTGGTCGAGCTGGCGGGCCAGTATGCCGGCGTCAACGGTGGGCGCGGGCGGCCGGTTTTTGGCCTGCCCGCGCCGCTGGCCCGCATTCAGGCCCGGCTGATGGAGCTGGCACCCGGCGAGCCGGTGATGAGCCGCGACAACCTTGACGCGATGAAAATCGACAACGTCGCCAGCGGTCAATTGCCGGGACTGGACGCGCTCGAAATCACGCCGACGGCGCTACGCGCGATTGCGCCGTCCTATCTGGGCGCACAAGGCCTGCGCAGCGGATTGATGGCCAAGCGCAAAACAGCTGGCCGGTTCTAGACAGAACCTACTCTCAATCTTTGGGTCGCAGGCGCGTAGTCAGCCGACCGATTTACGGTAGCCGCCATGAGGGCGGTTGGTCGCGCGCCTGCGACCCATCCCCCCTTCCCACGCATTAATTTTTCAGATTTTGAGCATCAATCCAGCCAGCCACTGCCGCTAGCATTCCGGACAGACATAAAAAAGGAAAAAACATGCTGCAGCTTCACATCGGCAACAAAAACTATTCCTCCTGGTCAATGCGGCCCTGGGTGTTGCTTAAACAAAGCGGAATTGCGTTTGAAGAGGTGATGAACCGCTTCGACTCGTTCAGCGCTGACTCGAAATTCAAGCAGCGCCTGGGCGCCCTCAGCCCGGCGGGCAAGGTGCCAGTGCTGGTCGATGACGGCCTGGTGGTGTGGGACACACTGGCCATCGCAGAATACGTCGCCGAAAAATTTCCCGACAAACACCTGTGGCCGCAAGACGCGAAGGCACGCGCCCATGCTCGCAGCATCTGCGCTGAAATGCACAGCGGTTTTGGCGCCCTGCGTTCGGCCTGCGGCATGAACATCGAAGCCGACCTGTCAGCCGTGGGGCAACTGATCTGGCGCGACAAACCGGCAGTGCGCGCTGATGTGGCGCGCATCGTGGATATGTGGGGTGAATTGCGCAAAGCCCACGGCGGGCCGCTGCTTTTCGGTGAGTTCAGCATCGCCGATGCTTACTTCGCCCCAGTCTGCATGCGCCTGAAAACCTTCGCGCTGCCGGTGCCCGCGGAAATCACCGCCTATGTGCAGCGAGTCTGCGCCTTGCAGGGCGTGAAGGCCTGGATGGACGGCGCGCTGGCAGAGAAAGATTTTCTTGATTTTGAAGAGCCGTATCGGCTGAAACCCTGAAACACCGCAGCCAGGATCCAGACGCGTGGTATTTCTGATCTCTGATCGAGCTGATTGAGCCGCCGCCGGCTGAACCCTACACTTGCCTGATGCAAGTTTTTCTGGTCGGTGGTGCAGTACGCGATGCCTTGTTGGGACTACCCGTGCACGACCGCGACTGGGTGGTGGTGGGGGCGACGCCTGACGAAATGGTCAGTCAGGGCTTTGTGCCGGTGGGCAGGGACTTTCCGGTTTTTATCCACCCCCAGACCGGCGAGGAATATGCACTGGCGCGCACCGAACGCAAATCAGCGCGCGGCTACCGGGGCTTTGTGGTGCATGCGGCGCCCGATGTGTCGCTGGAGCAAGACTTGGCGCGGCGTGACCTTACTATTAATTCAATAGCTGTTCACGCACATTCTGCTTGGGCTAGAGGTCAATTTGATGTTGAACCTGGCACTTTCATCGACCCGTATGACGGTCTTGGGGACATTGGGCGCAAGGTGCTGCGCCATGTGACGGACGCCTTTCGCGAAGACCCGGTGCGGATTTTGCGTGTAGCCCGGCTGGCCGCCAGGTTCCCGGATTTTTGCATCGCGCCGGAAACCACGCGGCTGATGCAGCGCATGGTGGAGGGCGGAGAGGTTGACGCGCTGGTGCCAGAACGCGTCTGGCAAGAGCTGGCGCGCGGCCTGATGAGCCGGCAGCCATCGCGCATGTTCGATGTGCTGCGTGCCTGCGGGGCGCTGCAAAAGCTGCTTCCCGAAGTGGCCCGGCTGTGGGGCGTGCCACAGGTGGCCGAACACCACCCTGAAATAGACACCGGCGTTCACCTGATGATGGTGCTGGACATGTCGGCCCGGCTTGAAGCGCCGCTGGCGGTTCGCTTCGCCTGTCTTTGCCACGATCTCGGAAAAGGAACCACGCCCGCCGACGTGCTTCCGCGCCATATCGGCCACGAAGCGCGCAGCGCCCGGCTGCTGAAAGACGTTTGCGAGCGCCTGCGCGTGCCCAACGACTGCCGCGAGTTGGCCGACATCGTGGCCCGCGAACACGGCAATATTCACCGCAGCGGTGAGCTGGGCGCGGCCGCGCTGGTGCGTCTGCTGGAGCGCTGCGATGCGTTTCGCAAACCAGCCCGTTTTGACGAAGCCCTGCTGGCCTGCGAATGCGATGCGCGGGGCCGCCTGGGCCATCACGATGCCGCCTATCCGCAACGCCAGCGGCTGCGGCAGGCACTGCAAGCCGCGCAGACAGTAGACACCAGTCAGGTGGCTGGCGCCGCGCAGGCAGCCGGCGCCACTGGCCCGCAGATCGGCGAGAGGGTGAATGCCGGGCGGGTGGCTGCTGTCGCTGCCTGGCTGGCTGCCGACAGACCGACCGCTGCGCCCGGCGAGCGTTGATCGGACCTGGAGCCAGACCACAAATGGGGTCTGGCCTACACCGGGCGGCCCAGGACTCTGCTAAGGTTTGGCGGCATGCAGCAGACCTCTTCACTACCTGCCATCGACCCGCGCAGCACGGCTCTTTTTCTGGATTTTGACGGCACGCTCGCTGACCTGGCGCCGCAGCCGGAAGCAGTCCGCGTGGCGGATGATCTGGTGCCCTTGCTGCGTCTGCTTTCCAGCCAGGTCGATGGCGCACTGGCGATTGTCTCTGGCCGTCGTCTGAGCGATCTTGACCACTTCCTGCGCCCGCTCGAATTACCGTCGGCGGCAGAGCACGGTGCGCAGCGCCGGCGGGCCGATGGGCAGCTGGTCAGCATGGCGCCACCTGATTTGCAACAAGCCATCCGGGCAGCCGGTGCGCTGGCCATGCAGCATCCGCGCCTGCGGGTGGAAATCAAGAACGCGGCGGTGGCGCTGCACTACCGCCATGCGCCTGAATTGCAATCGCTTTGCCTGCAGGTCATGGCCAAGGCGGTCGCGGCCAGCAGCGATGTCGAATTGCTGCGCGGCAAGTACGTTTTCGAGATCAAACCCGCAGGCGTCAGCAAGGGCACGGCCATCGCGACGTTCATGCGGGATGCGCCGTTTGCGGGACGCGTGCCCCTTTTTGCTGGCGACGACATGACCGACGAGGCCGGATTTGCTGCGGTGCAGTTGCTGGGCGGCGCGGGCATCAAGGTGGGCGATGGCGAGACGCTGGCGAACTACCGCTGCGCCTCGCCTGCCGCCTTGCGTCACTGGCTGCAAGAGGCCTGCCTGCATCACGCGTCGATTGCTGAAACTACCCGACCCGCCACAAAAAAATCATCGCAGGAAATGCCATCATGAACATCAAAGACGATTCGGCAAGTTTCGTCGCACCGGCCGAACCCTCGCTGTCGCTGGGCGTGATTGGCAACTGCGCTTTCAGCGCCTTGATTGATGTACGTGGGCGCATTGTCTGGTGCTGTTTGCCCCGTTTTGACGGTGACCCGGTTTTTAACGCGTTGCTCCAGCCGGGGCACAGCGCACCCGGTAGCAGCAGCAGTGAAGCGGCGGCCGGCTCAAGTTCATTCGGCATTGAAATAGAAGATTTCGCCGAATCGCGGCAATGGTATGAACCCAACACAGCCGTGCTGCGCACGCAACTGATCGACAAGTCTGGACAGGCCATAGAGATCACCGACTTCGCGCCGCGTTACTACAGCCGCTCGCGTTTCTTCCGGCCGATGACGCTGGTTCGCCGCGTCAAGCCGATTGTCGGTGCGCCGCGTATTCGCGTCATGCTCGATGTGCGTTTTGACTGGGGGCGGCGCAAGCCACTCGTCACGCAAGGCAGCAACCATCTGCGTTTTGTCGGCGACGCTTTAACGCTGCGGCTGAACACCGATGCGTCGTTGTCGCACATCATGTCGGGCCAGCCCTTTGTGCTGACGCGCGAGCACAATTTTCTGCTGGGCGCCGATGAATCACTGGCCGAGGGCATTGCCGACACCGCGCGCATGTTCGAACAGGAAACCCTGGCTTACTGGCGCAAATGGTGCCAGAGCCTGCATATTCCGCTCGAATGGCAACAGGCGGTGATTCGCGCGGCGATCACACTGAAGCTTTCGCTGTTTGAAGACACCGGCGCCATCGTGGCCGCCATGACGACCAGCATCCCCGAGGCGCCGGGCAGCCAGCGCAACTGGGACTACCGCTACTGCTGGCTTCGCGATGCTTTCTTTGTCGTACGCGCGCTCAACAGCCTGTCGGAAGTCGGCACCATGGAAGACTATCTGCGCTGGCTCAGCAACGTGGTGGTACAGGCCAAAGGCGGGCACATCCAGCCGCTGTACGGCATCGGGCTTGAGCGCGAAATGCCTGAATCCGTGATGGCGCATCTGGACGGCTACCGCGGCATGGGCCCGGTACGCGTCGGCAACCAGGCGCAAGAGCATTTTCAGCACGATGTGTATGGCAATGTGGTGCTGGGCGCGGCGCAGGCCTTTCACGACCAGCGGCTGCTGCACCGGGCCGGGCTGGCCGAATTCACCCAGCTGGAAGAAGTGGGCGAGCAAGCCAGGCGCACCTACGACCAGCCCGACGCCGGCATGTGGGAGCTTCGCACGCGCGCACGCGTACACACGTCGTCGGCGCTGATGTGCTGGGCCGCGTGTGACCGCCTGGGGAAGATCGCACAGGTACTCGAACTGCCTGAAAGATTGACTTACTGGCAAGGCCATGCGCAGACGATGCGCGAGCGCATTTTGCGTGAATCGTGGTCTGAAGAGCGGCAGTCTTTTGCCGAAAGCTTTGGTGGCCGCGACCTGGACGCCAGCGTGCTGCTGATGATCGAAGTCGGCTTTATCGACCCGAAAGATCCCCGCTTCATCGCCACCGTGGATGCACTGGAAACGTCGTTATGCGACGGCCCTTACATGCGCCGCTATGAAGCGCCCGACGACTTCGGAAAGCCGGAAACCGCGTTCAATATTTGCACCTTCTGGCGCATCGACGCGCTGGCCCGCATTGGCCGCAAGGAGCAGGCGCGTGAGATTTTCGCCGCCATGCTGGCCTGCCGGAATCACCTCGGTCTGCTGTCGGAGGACACGCATCCCGTGACCGGCGAGATGTGGGGGAATTTTCCGCAGACGTACTCGATGGTCGGTGTCATCAACGCGGCGGTGCGACTGTCTGCGCCCTGGGATAACAAAGTATGAACATCTCCGTCGGGTATTGGGCACACCCTCGCCGGACGCTTACTGCGTGTAGCGCCTCCCCCCCTTGCAGGGGGCTGCGCCTGCGGCCTGGCAAAGCCAGTTCCGCGGCCCATGCTGGACTGAGGGCACACCCCCGCCGGCGCTTCTCCTCCTGCTCCTTCCGCGTTCGGGGGAAGGCTGGGATGGGGGCGACTTCGGCGCACGGGCTGCGTGAAAGGCGCGCATGAGTCGCCTGGTCGTCGTCTCAAATCGCGTCGCAGACCCGCGCAAAGCCGCCGCCGGAGGCTTGGCCGTAGCGCTTGGCGATGCGCTCAACACCAGCGGTGGACTGTGGTTTGGATGGAGCGGCAACATCATGGAGGGCGGCGCGGCTGGCGAAGGCGATCTGCACGTGCATCACGCTGGCGCAGTGAAATTAGCGACAGTCGATTTGTCCACCGAGGACCACGCAGGCTACTACCTCGGCTACAGCAA
>JANPFZ010000091.1:0-4709 GCA_031423655.1 Polaromonas sp. | reverse complement strand
AACCGCGCTTTGTCGTCACCGACAGCATCACCGCACCCGGCCAGTGTTTTTTAACCTGGAATTTCGAGTTTCAGTTGAAGCGCTTCGACCGTGCCACGCTGCAAACGATACGCGGCGCGTCGCACCTGAAGTTCACGGCCGCCGGTTTGATTGACTTTCACCGTGACTATTGGGACGCGGCCGAAGAGCTGTATGAAAAGCTGCCAGTGCTCGGTGGCCTGATGCGCTGGCTGAAGCGGCGCGCCAATCAGTAGCGGCTTGTCGCTATGTTTGTAATAGCTGTTTACGCACGTATTACCTGGGCTACAGGCCAAACTCTCGTAAAAAATCAGGCCGGCAGCGTTTCCACGAAGCTCGGGCGCTGCACCAGTTTTTCCTGCAGCTTGCTCAGGTTCGGATGCGCGTCGCGCCAATTGACATCGGAAAACCGCAAGTCCAGATAAGCCAGCGCGCAACCCACCGCTACATCAGACAGACTGAAATGAATGCCGCTGCAAAATGACTTGTCACCCAGGCCAGTGCTCATGGCTTTGAGCGTGGCGTCGATTTTGCCCATCTGGCGGTCAATCCAGGCCTGGCTACGTTCTGCCGCGCTGCGGCCGGACCAGGTAGCTTCCAGCCGGGCCAGAATGGCCGCGTCCATCAGACCGTCGGCCAGGGCTTCCCAGGTTTTTACTTCCGCACGTTCGCGGCCCTGGCTGGGGATGAGCTTGCCGACGGGCGACAGGGTGTCCAGGTACTCAACAATCACGCGCGAATCAAAAACCGCCTCGCCGCCCTCCATCACCAGACACGGCACTTTGCCCAGCGGGTTCGATGCCGTGATGGTGGTGGTGGCTGCCCAGACATCTTCGTGCAGCAGCTGGAAGTCGAGTTTTTTCTCGGCCATCACAACGCGAACTTTGCGCACATAGGGACTGGTGGCGGAGCCGATGAGTTTCATGGTCATGTGGTGTCTTGGGTCAGGGTAAAACGCATTCTATCGACTTCAACGCAGCGCCCGGCTGACGGGCGCCGCGCTGCGGGTGCCCGCCTACAATTGACGCATGAGCTCCTCAACCACGTCCTCCAGCCAGACATCCGCCTCGTTTTTTCACATCAGCGCGCTGTCGCCGCTGGACGGCCGCTACGCCGGCAAGCTGGGCGCGCTGCGGCCCATCATGTCCGAGCAGGGCTACATGCAGCGCCGCGTGCAGGTCGAAGTGACCTGGTTTATTGCTTTGTCGGACGCCGGTTTTGCAGAGTTCAAGCCACTCAGCCCCGGCGCGCGCAGCTACCTGCTGGGTCTGGTCAAAAACTTCTCAGAAGCCGATGGTCTTGCGATCAAGGAAATTGAGAAAGTGACCAACCACGACGTGAAAGCTGTCGAGTACTGGATCAAATCAAAGTTCGAGGCGCGGCCCGAGTTGCAGGGCGCCAGCGAGTTTGTCCACTTCGCCTGCACCAGCGAAGACATCAACAACACCAGCCACGCGCTACAGCTGAAAAACGGCCGCGAAAAAGTCTTGCTGCCTGCGCTCGACAAGCTGATAGACCAGATGCGCGCGCTGGCCCACCAGCATGCAGCCGAGCCGATGCTCGCCCGCACGCACGGCCAGACGGCCAGCCCGACCACGGTGGGCAAAGAGATCGCCAACGTCGTCAGCCGACTGTTGATCGCACGCGAAAAAATCGCCACCATTCCATTAATGGCGAAAATGAACGGCGCCGTCGGCAACTACAACGCGCACCTGTCAGCCTGGCCCGACTTTGACTGGCCCGCCTTTAGCCGCCGTGTGATTGAAAACCCCGAGCCGTTTGGCCTCGGCTTGAGCTTTCAGACCTACACGATTCAAATTGAGCCGCATGACTACATGGCCGAGCTGTTTGATGCGGTGGCCCGCACCAACACCATATTGATCGACTTTGCGCGCGACATCTGGGGCTATGTCAGCGTGGGCTACTTCAAGCAGCGTCTGAAACCCGGTGAAATTGGCTCCAGCACCATGCCGCACAAAGTCAATCCGATCGATTTTGAAAACGCCGAAGGCAACCTGGGCCTGGCCAATGCGGTGCTCAGGCACATGAGCGAAAAACTGCCGATCAGCCGCTGGCAGCGTGACCTGACCGACAGCACTGTGCTGCGCAACATGGGCGTGGCGCTGGGCTACGCCGTGCTGGCCTACACCTCGCTCAGCGTGGGCCTGGGCAAGCTGGAGTTGAGCCGGGAAGCGCTGGCCGATGACCTCGATGCGTCGTGGGAAGTGCTAGCCGAACCGATTCAGACCGTGATGCGCCGTTACGGCGTGCAGGGTGCGTATGAAAAGCTGAAAGAGGTCACACGCGGCAAAACCGTCACAGCCGAGGCGCTGCACGAATTGATCCGGTCGCTGGACATACCCGAACCTGAAAAACAGCGCCTGTTGGCGATGACGCCGGGCAGCTACACCGGGCTGGCCACGGGGCTGGCCAAAGGCGTCTAGAAAAAAGCGTTCAAACGTCGCCCGTGGCCGGCATGTCCGCGCCGCAGTTCCAGCACTGCTCAAACCCGCCTTCGACGACCTCACCGCACACGCACAGCCAGCGCCGCTGCGGCCTGTTCTGCAGACTGTGCAGCAGTTCGCGGGCACCAGGCTCTTCGTGGGCGTATGTCAGCCACACCTCGGGCTGGCATTGATCGGGTGGTAACTCGCCAGCCAGACCGCCCAAATAGTAGCGCTGCACGCTGGCGCTAAAACCCGCCTGCTGCAGCGCGTCAACCCAAAGCGCTGCGATGGCAATATTGGGAGCGCGCGTCAGGCGAAGCATGCAGTGAGTGTAGTGCGAGTCGATCTATTCGCTATTAAATTAATAGCTGTTTGCGCTCATTTTATAGGGGCTGGAGGCATGAAAGACTTATAAAACCCGGCGCTCAGGCTTTTTCAAGCGCGCGGTCGGCATAGCGACCAAAACGCCACGCGGTGGCGTCCAGCGTGATGCGCCGCCAGACGGCGCGCTTGTCGGCGGGCGACAGGGATGGCCAGTGCTGCACTTCCTCAAACTGGCGGCCGCAGCCCTTGCAAATCTCGTCGCCCTGACTGGTTGAGCAGATGGCGATGCAAGGGGTGTCGGCCGTGGTGCCATACCAGGCCAGCCACGCCGCCAGCGCCTCGGGCGGAAAGCTGCGCTCGTCAGCCTCTTCTTCATGGTAGAAAACCAGCAGCGCATAGACCTCGGCCAGCGCACGCAATTCGGGCGCCAGTGTGATGCCGTCGGGCGACGGTTTTTTCGCGCGCCAGTAGTTGATGGCCGCTTCAATATCGGTGATGTGGATGCCGGGCATGACGTGGGACAGGGCGGCAGCAGGTGACGCTGATCTTTTTGGGGGCTGTGGGTCAAATAGCAATTATCGGCCAGCGGGATGTTGCCTGCTATCCGGCGTGTGCGTAGCCAGCCGGGCAACGCCTTTCAATTCCACGCGCTGATGGCCTACATGCAGCCTATAAATGACGTTTGCAAAAATCACCGTTCTGTTGTTAAATCAAGCCACGAAGGGGAGTAACTCCCCGCTTTGCTGCATTCGTAGACATAACAGACAACACAGCAAAGCCGCTTCAACAAGTCGTCAATACGAAGTTCACACTTCCGGCTTGTTGGACCTGCAGCGACACTGCACGTCGAGCCAGACCTTCGATTGAAACCTGAACAGGTTTGATCGAAGCGCCCGCATCAACTGCTTAGCTTCCCCTACCTGTTCCAGTTTCAACGAACACGGAAATCCGTCTTTACGGGTTTTCAGTCTGTCATCTGAACTGGAGTGTGAGCGTGGAATTATTTACAACACCTTGGTGGTCGGCACTGCTGGCCATCATTCTGATTGATCTGGTACTTGCTGGCGACAACGCCATCGTGATTGCCCTGGCGGCGCGCAGTCTTCCCCCCAAACTGCAGAAAAAAGCCATCATCTGGGGCACCGTCGGCGCCATCGTGGTCCGATCCACCATGACAGTGGCCGTGGTGTGGCTGCTGCAGATCCCCGGGTTGATGCTCATCGGTGGCCTGGGCCTGCTGTGGATTGCCTACAAGTTGCTGGCTGACACCGGTGACGGCGAACACCAGGGTCCGGTTGCCAGCACCTTCTGGGGCGCGATGAAAACGATTGTGGTGGCCGATGCACTGATGGGGATTGACAACGTGCTCGGCGTTGCCGGCGCAGCGCAGGGTTCGTTCGACCTCGTGATCATTGGCCTGCTCATCAGTGTGCCGATTGTGGTGTTCGGCAGTACGCTGGTATTGAAGTTGGTGGATCGTTTTCCCATCATCATCAAGCTGGGCGCTGCCGTTTTGGCCTTCACCGCCGCAAAAATGATTGTCAGCGAAGAGCTGCTGGACCCGATCTACGGTGGCCCCGCCACCCTGGCATCAGCCGAAACCCTGCACACGATTGCCCAGTGGGCCACCTACGCACTGGCAGTTGCTGGCGTGCTTGGCGCGGGCTGGTGGGCCGGCCGGCGAACAGACGCGCGCGATGATCGAAACCCGCTTCCGAATTAAAAGAGTTCGAATGAGGTCGTGAGCAAAAACACGGAACCTCGGCTTGCTGAGAAAAGTCCTTTACAACGTCGATAACCCAAGGAGTTCATGATGGAAAACATCATTGTTTATGTAGACGACGCAGGCTACGCGCTGCAATTGCTTCAACCGATGCTGCCGGCAAGCCGCTCTGCGCTGCCGACGCGCTGGATCGTCGT